>JANXRL010000173.1 GCA_025352985.1 Verrucomicrobiota bacterium | reverse complement strand
GCCTTCGGTGACGCGCGAAACTTATTACCCCATCCTCTACATTTATCCCCTCGAAGGAAACGAACGCGCCCTCGGTTATGACCTCGGCGGGGCCAAGAACTGGTCTGCCGTTGAGAAGGCCATAAAAACCCGCAGCCTAACCATGACCGGCAAGATGCACCTCCTGCAATCCGGTCCGAAGCCCTCGGAGTTCAGCCTAATCATGGTCTGCCCGGTTTATCATTCGGACGAGAAAAGCAAGGAGGCGCTGATAGGACTAGTTCAAATCCTGTTCCGTCTGGAAGACATGGTCGGTCACTCCTGGAGCAGTTACGCCTCCAATGTGATGGAAGTCGTCCTCGAAGACCTGTCCGCCAAAAACCCGACCGATCGTTTTCTATTCAGCCGCACCTCGGATTACCCCCCGAACCGTCCGCCGATTCGTGCTTCGTCCGACCTTGTCAGCAGCCCAAGGCAGGAACTCATTCTAAACATCGCCGACCGCAAATGGCTCTGCACTTACGCTCCGCCACACGGCTGGATCGAACAACAGATCAGCAAAACCCCTCTGCTGGTGCTAATCGGAAGCCTCACCTTTACCCTGGTCTTGGTATCCTATTTTCAAAAGGTCCGTCGCCAGACGGCGCTCGTCACCAGTCAGGTTCACGAACGCACCGCCGAGCTGCGCCACACCCAGAATCTGCTGGAAGCCGACATCGCCAAACGCCAGGACACCGAAGCCGAGTTGCGCGAAAGCCGCCGCCAGCTCGAAAGCCTCCTCGGCCAGCTCCCGGGCATGGCCTACCGCCTGGCCAACGACGGGACGTTTTCCGCCCTCTACATCAGCCACGGCTGCACTACGCTCACCGGCCATACCCCGCACGAGCTCACCACGCGCCAGATACGTTACGACGATCTGGTGCTGCCCGAGGACAACGATCAAAGCTGGGCTGCCATCACCGGCTGCCTCGCCGACCACCGGCCCTACGAGGTCGAATACCGCCTCCGCCACAAAAACGGTCAGATCAAATGGGTGCTCGATCGAGGTCAGGGCGTGTATGATCAGGACGGCCATCTTCTTTTCATCGAGGGCCTGGCCATCGACATCACTCAGGCGAAACAATCCGAGAAGGAAAAGCTCATCATCGAGCGCAAATTGCTGGAAGGCCAGAAGCTCGAAAGCCTGGGCGTGCTCGCCGGCGGGATAGCCCACGATTTCAACAACATCCTCACCGGCATCGTGGGCAACGCCAGCCTCATGAGCCTCGATCTGCCCGCGCACTCCCCGCTTCTCCACAACGTCCATCAGATCGAAGTCTCCGCTCAGCGCGCCGCCGAGCTCTGCCAGCAGATGCTCGCCTACGCCGGCAAGGGCCAGTTCCTCATCCGCCCCGTCAATCTGGAAGAACTTGTCCGCAGCACCCTGCCCCTCCTCGAACACTCCATCAGCAAGCGCGCCAACCTGCGTTTCCAGTTCAAATCCGGCCTGCCGCCCGTCAACGCCGACGTGACCCAAATCCGCCAGATCATCATGAACCTCGTCGTCAACGCCTCCGATGCCATCGGCGACAATGACGGCGACATCACCCTTTCCACCGGCCTCATGCCCGCCGGCGATCCGCGTCTTCGCCAGGCCGTGCTTGCCCCGGACCCCTCCGCACCCGCCCTCGTTTTCCTGCGGGTAACCGACACCGGCGCAGGCATGAGCGCGGATATTCTCCGGAAAATATTCGAGCCTTTTTATACCACAAAGTTCACCGGACGCGGCCTCGGCCTCGCCGCCGTGCTCGGCATCGTGCGCAGTCATCAGGGCGGTCTCATCGTGGAAAGCCTGCCCGGCCAGGGCACCACCTTCACCCTGCTCCTTCCCGCCAGCGAAGCACCCACCACGAAGAATTTTTCCAGCGCCCCGTTCGACGTCCCGATCATGCGCACGGGCACTGCGCTCATCATCGACGACGAGGAGGCCGTCCGCACCGTCACCTCGCATATGTTCGGCATGATTGGCATGAAGGCGGTCACCGCTTGTGACGGCGTCGAGGGCCTGGAGATGTTCCATCGGCACCGTGATGATATAACAATCATCCTCCTCGACCTGACCATGCCGCGCATGAACGGCGAGGAAACCCTGACCGAACTGCGCAAGCTTTCCACCACCGTGCCAGTCATTATCACCAGCGGCTATAATCGCACCACGCTCACCAACCCGCTCGCTTTGGAACCAACCGTCGCCTTTCTCCAGAAACCATTCAGCATGGCGGGCCTGATACAGCAGATCGATTTGGCCATACGCTAGCCGGTCGCACTCGCAAAAAAAGCCCAGCCCGCTTGTCCAAGTTGCGCTTGGCGTTTGTGTGCATACCGGTTTCCCTATGTCTTCCGTGCCTTCGCCCATCACCGCGCCATCCGCCCCTTCCCGTCCGCTGTCGCTCGGGGTGATTTTCCTTACGCTCTACATCGACCTGATCGGCTTCTCCATCATCTTCCCACTGGGGCCCGATCTGCTGAAACATTATTTGACCGTGGACGGCGCCGGCGGACTTCTCGGTTGGTTGCTCACCCATGTGGAATCCCTCGCCCGCGCCCTCGGCAACGAGTCCCACCTGCCCGAAGTGCTCTTCGGCGGCATCGTCAGCTCCCTTTTCTCCCTCCTACAGTTCATCTTTGCACCCTTCTGGGGCAGCCTGTCCGACAAACACGGCCGCCGCCCCATTCTCATCTTCACCGTCGCCGGCACCGCCTTCAGCTATCTGCTCTGGGTCGTGAGCGGGTCCTTCTGGCTTTTCCTCGTCTCCCGCCTGATTGCCGGAGCCTTTGGCGGCAATCTCTCCGTCGCAACCGCCGCCGTGGCCGATGTCACCACCCGCCAGGAACGCTCAAAAGCGATGGGCCTCGTCGGTGCCGCCTTCGGCCTCGGCCTCGTCACCGGCCCAGCCATCGGCGGCTTCACCGCCCGCTACAACCTCCTCGAACACTTCCCCTCGCTCGCCGCTTGGGGCATCAACCCGTTTTCGGTGCCCGCCCTGTTCTCATTTGCGCTGGGCTTGGTCAACGTGGTCTGGATCGTCCGCCGCTTTAAGGAAACCCGCCCTCCAGCGGCCCGCGCCCAAGTCACCGAAACCCGCCTGCGCAATCCCATCGCCGCCATCCTCTCGCTCGACGACGCCCGCATCCGTGGCGTCAACCTCGTGGCTTTCGTTTACTCGGTTTCTTTCGTCGCCATGGAGTCAGCGCTCGTCTTCCTAAGCGCCCAGCGTTTCGGCTACACGGCCTGGGCCAACGCCGTGCTCATGTGCTTTCTCGGCGGCTGTTCCATCGTCACCCAAGGCCTGATCGTCCGCAAACTCCTCCTCCGTGTGAGCGAGACCCGGGTCCTCGCCGGCGGGCTGATCATCTCCACCCTCGGCCTGCTCTTCATCGGCTTCGCACCTACGCCGCACTGGCTCTACGCCGGCGTCGGCCTGCTCGCGCTCGGCTCCGGACTGGTCAACCCCTCGACCACCGGCCTCATCTCGCTCTACGCTGGGGCCGACGAACAGGGGCGCGTGCTAGGCATTTTCCGTTCGCTCGGCTCGCTCTCCCGCGCGATCACGCCCATCGCCGCCGGCGTCATTTTCTGGACGCTGGGATCCAAGGCCGTATTCGTCGGCGGCGCCGTTTTGGCAGCCTCCGCCTGGTTGGCCAGCACACGCCTGCCGCAACCGGTGAAGTAGTTTTCCGGAGAACCGATCAATGCGGGTCACGCTCGGGAGTCTGCTCCGTCCACTGATCGCCGGCCTTTGCTCGCTGCTGCACGGCGCCTGCGGCTCCTCCCATGTTTCCCCCAAAACCACGATCCCGGCGCGCGGATCGCCTCCTATCATCGTGCCCGCGCAGATCGTGAGCGGCCACTTCATCGTTACCCTGCGATGGAACGAGAGCGGCCCCTGGAATTTCCTCATCGACACCGGTTCCACCACCACGCTCGTCTCGCCCGCATTCGCCCGGCAAAACCCAAGCCGTAAACCCGCGCGCGACGCTTCACCGGTTGTCGTCCGCTCCATTTCCGGCGACACCGTTTCCCTCAAGAGCGTGACCATCGGCCTCATAGAACTGGGCGACGTGCGCTTCAAAAACACCCCTGCGCTGATCTACGACTGCGACGAACTCTCCGCCCACTTCGGACAAAAAATCGACGGCGTAATCGGCTTCCCCTTGTTTCGCCACGTCCTGCTCACCCTCGATTATCCCCGGGCCCGCGTCGTCATCCAATCGCCTGGCGACGGCGCTTCGCTTCCCGGCCGCACCGTGCGCTTCAACAACAACCGGCGCGTCCCGTTCATCCCGGTGGAGCTGGGCGGCGAGCCCTTCCTAGCCTTGGTCGATTCCGGCAGCGACGGCGACCTTCATCTCAACCCCGCCGGCCTCCATCCGGACTTCGTCAACGGCCCCCGCGCCGGCGGCACCGTGGCTACGCTCACGGGCGATCAACCGCTTGAAGTGGGCCGCCTCGCGCAAAACCTCACCGTGGGCGGCACCACGTTCACGCAACCCGTCGCCGAACTCACCGACGAACTCTCGTCCCTTGGCAGCGGCCTGTTGAAAAACTTTCGCCTCACCTTCGACCAGACGCGCAGCCAGGTCACGTTTTACCGGGAAAACGACTCGCCCGTTCTCACTCCGTCATTGAGCAGCACGGGCCTCAGTTTTCAAAAACTACCCGCCTACTGGCGCGTGATCGGAGTCGTGCCCGGCTCGCCCGCCGACGAAAACGGCATGCAGACCGGCGACCTCGTCACCCGCATCAACGGCGAGCCCGTGGCCAACTGGAATCTCACCCGTTACGAGGAACTCGTGCGCACCGCCAAGCGCATCGAATTCACCTTCCTCTCCGGCCGCACTGAGATGCCCGTGCCCATCGACACGTTCAAACTGGTGCCGTAGGGCCACCCCCACTTGTCACTCAGTCCGCCGACTTCCGCAGCAGATAAGCCGCCGCGCCGTCATGTCCATCCACCCACGGCAGGCTCTGGTGCTTCGCCTCGACCTTGTAGCGCCCGCGCGTCTTTTCCAAAAATAGTTTGATCACGCCTTCATTTTCTTCGGCGTCGAGACTGCACGTGCTGTAAAGAAGCCGCCCGCCCGGCCTCACAAACCGCGCCGCCGCGCTGAGCAACTCCCCCTGCTGCCGCGCATGTTTCGCGAAATCCGCGATCTGCAACCGCCATTTCACATCCACGCGATGACGCATGACTCCGGTGTTGGAGCACGGCACATCGAGGAGCACCGCGTCGTAAACCTCGGGAAGCGCGTGCTGCTTGAACAGCCCTTCGCTCTCCGCTTGCATAAGATCGCCCTGCACGAGCGCGACGTCCGCGCCTTTGGCTCGCGACAGATTTTGCTTCAGCCGCTCGATGCGCGGCCCCGGCAGATCGATCGCCACCACGCGGCCCGAGCCCATCACATCCGCGATGGCCAGGCTCTTGCCGCCGGGCGCGGCGCAGGCATCGAGGATCATCTCGCCCGCTTTGGGCGCGAGCAGGTCGGTCGCATGGCGCGTCGCCGGGTCTTGCAGGAACAACGTGCCATCCGCGATGAGCGCCTCGATGCGCGGCCACGAACCGGACTTAACCTCGTAAAATCCTTTCCACGACGTCGGCACCAGCAGCGCCGCATCGTCGCCTTCGGGGAGACGATCCTCCAGACGCCAGCGCGCATAAACCGGCGCAGGTTTCTGGTTCCAGTCGAGCAACGCACGGGTTTCCTCCGCGCCAAACTGCGCCAGCCAGCGTTTCACCATCCACTCCGGATGCGAATAATACGCCGCCAGCTCCGAAAAATGCGCGAGCTTTCCCGGCGTCTTTTGCGCCTCGATCGCCGTGGCGATCTTGCGCACGACCGCGTTGACGAGCTTCGCCTCGGGCGCGCTGGCGAGGGTCTTCGTCTGCTCGACCGCGTGATGGACGACGCGCGCCACATGACCCTCCGCGCCGCCTTCGACAAGTTCATAGCCCGCGATGAGAAGCACAGCCTTCACCGTGGAGCGCGGCGGACGCGCCAGCAGCGGCGTGAAAATCGCCTCCACGCGCCCCAGATGCCGCACAGCACCGAAAAGTAAATGCTGACAGCGCCCGCGTTCGGCACGGCCCAGCGAGCGCGGCAGGCTGTCGAGCAGCACGTCCACGCGTTCGTGGTTGTCCAGCCAGCGCACCAGCAATTGCACGGCGAGGGCCCACGCATCGGTCGTTGCGGTCGCCTTGAAGGGTTTTGTCATGCGCCCCAAAGTCAGGCGGCGCGCCCCGCTTGCAAGCCCGAAGCCCGCCGTCCGATTTGCGTTATCGCGTCCGTCGGCTAACTTCACCCGTAACAACGGGTGGATTAAAACCTGCGGGAATAATCCTCCTCCCTCCCACTCTTACCCGTCATGAAATGGCCCATTATCCTTTGCTCCTCGGTCGCCGTCGCCTCCTATCTCTTTGCCCAAGCACCCATGAAATCCACTATCACCCCCTCTGAAACCGCCTGCACCTCCGCCTGCGGACTTCCCTCCAAGGTCATCATCGACATGTCGAATAACACGGTCCAACACACCGACGCCGAGTGGAAAAAACTGCTCACTCCCGTCCAGTTCCGCGTCGCCCGGCAGCAGGGCACCGAGCCTCCTTTCCAGAACGAATATTGGAACAACCACACCGACGGCGTCTATTTCTCCGTGTGCAGCGACACTCCGCTTTTTGACAGCCGCGACAAATTCGAAAGCGGCACCGGCTGGCCGAGCTTCACTAAGTCCATCGAGCCCCTCTTCATCAAAGAAGAGACCGACGAGAGCTACGGCATGATGCGCACCGAGGTCCACGTTTCCACCGACGGCGCCCACCTCGGCCATGTTTTTGACGACGGCCCCGCGCCCACGTTCAAACGCTACTGCATAAACTCCGCTTCCCTCCGCTTCATGCCGCGCAAGGACTACGAAGCCTGGGTCGCCAAACACAAAGCCCCCGCACAGCCGACAACCGCTCCCTGAGCCCCGCACCATGTTCCCGCGCACCCTTCTGTTTCTCCTCGGCTTCGCCGCGTTACACGCGCTTGTCGCCCGCGCCGACTCCGTCGTCCTCGGCGGCGGCTGCTTCTGGTGCCTTGACGCCGCCTACAAGCTGAAACCCGGCGTCACCGCCGTCACCTGCGGCTACTCCGGAGGTTCGGTCAAACACCCGTCCTACGATGATGTCTGCCAAGGCGACACCGGACACGCGGAAGTCGTTAAAATCGAATTCGATCCCGCCAAAATCACCTTGGACGAACTCCTCACCTTCTTCTGGAAGGTCCACAACCCCACCCAAGTCGGCGGCCAGGGCAACGACCACGGCGACCAATACCGCTCGGTCATCCTCTACGCCGACGCCGCCCAAAAAATCGCCGCCGAAAATTCCCGCGCTGAGGCTGCGAAAACCTTCTCTAAACCACTTACCACGGCGATTGTGCCACTGGTGAAATTTTGGCCTGCCGAGGACTACCATCAGGACTACTTCGCCAAAAATCCAGACGCTGGCTACTGCGTTTACGTCATCAAACCCAAGGTGGATAAATTGAAAAAGGGCCTCGCCCCCGCCCACTGAAGTTTCGTCTCTCGCACTTTTGGCTCCGCAAGGCCCGCTCTCCCGAGCGGGCCTTGTCCGTTTCGGGTGCGGCCCGCGCAAAAAGCCGTTGGTTGACATCCATCCCCCCCATGCGCTCAACTCACCAATTCAGAACAGAAAAACCCATTTATGAACTCGGAAGCCGTCTCTGCGCTCATCGCGAAAAATCCATCCCTGAAACCCTCCAAGGCGCAGCTAGAAGCCATGGAGCCCGGTGCCTACTGCATTCACCGCAGCTGGGGCTTCGGTCAGATCAAGTCCTATAACGATGCCACCCAAAAGCTCATCATCGACTTTCTGAATAAGAAGGGCCACCCAATGGACCCCGCGTTCTGTCTTGGCTCCATGCAGATCCTCCCGGCCAACCACTTGCTCGTCCGCAAGCAGACCGAGTCAGCCAAGATCGCCAAGCTCATCGCCGAAGATCCCGCGCAACTGGTAGTCGAGGGCCTTCAAGCCTATCCCAACAACGCCACCACCGCCATCGACCTCGAAATCACACTCGCCGAGGTGCTGGGCGAAGACAAATTTAAGAAATGGTGGTCCTCCGCCAAGAAGGCCATCGCCAAGGACCCCCGCATCGCCGTCCCCGCCAAGAAGACCGAGTGCTACATCCTCCGCGAGACCCCCGTGTCCGCCGAGGACGAGATCATGGAGCAGTTCAACGGCACCCGCTCCGCCCGCCGCCGCATCCTCCTCGCCGAGGACCTCGTCGCCGCCGCCGGTTCCAAGGAAGTCAAGGGCGACCTCAAGGCCATCCTCACCGGTGTCACCGAGTCCGTGAAGGACAGCAACCAGCTCGACGCCGCCGAGCGCCTCTACGGCGCCTTCGTTCGCGACTCCCTCGCCAAGCTGGTCGGCGTCGATGTCTCCACCCTCGAGCCTTCGCAAGCCTCCCTCATCGCCAACGTCCGCGACCTCGTGGATATCGCCGACAAAATCCCCGTCCCCTTCCAGAGCCACTTTCTCGACCTCGTCAAGGAGACGCACCCCATCGAATATCGCGACGCCGCTTTCACCCTCCTCAAAACGAGCCAGGGAAAATTCACCACCGAGTGCATCAACTTCCTCGTGGAAAACGGCCATGCCGACGAACTCGCCGCCGCCCTCAAGCGCTGGCAGGTCGAGCAGAACCTCCGCGCCCCTGTCCTGCTCTGGATCGTCAAGAACCGCCACTCGAAGAAATTCGCCAAGCTGCTCAACGACCTCATCACCCCCCGCCTCCTCAGCGCCATCTTCTTCGCCATCGACTACGAGGCGCTCCAGGCCGCCAGCGCCCGCCGCATCCCGCTCGGCGACATCCTGTCCGAGGACACCGACCTCATCGCCGACCTCCTCTCGACCGCCGATCCCGAGACCGCCCGCGATCTCGCGAACGCCCTCATGCTCAACCAAGGCTTCGAGGAACTCACCAAGAAGTCGCTCCTCGCCCGCTTCATCAAGATTTTCCCCGGCATCCAGTCCATCGTCGCAAAGGAAGCCGAGTCCAACGAGGAACAGATCCTCGTCTCCCGCTCCAGCTACGAGACCAAACGCATCGAATACGAGACGATCGTCTCCAAGAAGATCCCGGAAAACTCCAAGGCCATCGCCACCGCCCGCGAGCACGGCGACTTGAAGGAAAACTCCGAATACAAGATGGCCAAGCAGGACCAGACAGTCCTCATGGCGCAGAAGTCTCAGCTCGAAAAGGAACTCAGCCGCGCCCGTATCACCGACTTCAAGGAGGCCAACTCCGAGCAGGTCAGCGTCGGCAGCATTGTCGAGGTCTCCGGCGCCGGCAAGCAGGTCAAATACACGCTCCTCGGTGCCTGGGACAGCGTTCCCGAGAAAGACATCCTCTCCTACAAGACCCCCCTCGGCCTCGCCCTGCTCGGCAAAAAAACCGGCGAAAGCGTGAAGGTGAAGATCGGCACCTCCGAGGAAACATACACCATCAAGTCCATCGGCCGCTACGCCGACACGATCTAATAATGCCGATGCAGGAGTGACTTCACGTCGCGATTCCAAAGCCACCCGCAGCCCGCTGCCGGTGGCTTTTTTGCGAACAGTTCAAACCAGCCCCACTTCATTCTCGTTCTCAGTGCCTTCCCGAAAATTCCAACTGATTCACCTCCCTTCAATCCCCGGTGGCATCAGCACCCCTCCGCTCAATCGTTGGCGATTCCATGAGTGGTAAAAGCTTCGTGCCCCATCTCCGATTTCTTGCTCTTAGCTCAAGCCCCTTAACTCTCCTGCTCTCCGACCTCCGCTCTAGCTTCTCAGCTCCAAGCTTCCCCCTCCAACCACCCGTGACGCAGCACCTCCTCAAAGGCATCATCATCGGTTTCGCCCTCGCCGCTGCGGTGGGCCCGATCTGCCTTCTCTGTCTGCGTCGCAGCCTCACCGACGGCAAGCTGGTGGGTTTCATGTCCGGCCTCGGTGTCGCCACGGCCGATACCCTCTGTGCGGGCATCGCCGCGATCGGCGTTACTGCGATCACCTCCGCGCTCGACCGTTACCACACCGGACTCCAGCTCGCGGCCGGCGCCATTCTCATCGGCTTGGGCATCCATACATACCGCACTCCGCCGCCTTCCGCCGAGGCACGCCCCGAACATGCACCAAGCCTGCATACAGCTTATTTTTCTACGCTCGTCCTTACGTTGGCAAACCCCGCCACGCTGCTCGCATTGACCTTTATTCTTGCCGCAATGGGGCTCACACCGGGGGCTGATACGCTGTTCATAACGGGCTCTCTCGTGCTCGGCGTCTTCCTTGGGTCCTCGGTATGGTGGCTGGCGCTAAGTCTGGGTGCAGCCTGGTTCGGACGAAAGTTGAGCACACGCACCCTGCACATCATCACCCACATCGCAGGTCTCGCGATCATCGTCTTTGGCGTCTGGCAAATCGCCACCCGGCTATGGATTATTTCCAGGAAATGACACAACTTTCTGAATGCACTTAAGTGTTTCCGGTGCAGGAGTCCATTTATAGGCGATTCTGCAGCAGCGCCTGCAAACCCGCAGCAGGCGAAAATCGACCGCCCATAAATGCGAAAATGAGATTTAAGAGGGAAAGCCAAGGAGGTTGTGTGGCGAGCGGGTTAGCGAGGATTTGCTGAAACATCAGCTTGATCACGGCCGCTCGGGACGAGGGGGCATGAATCAGGAGACGAAAGCAACAAGTTGTCAGGCGGCGTAGATCGGATCGCGGTTACTGACTTCAAAGCCCGAAGACCTTCAGCACCCGCCGACACCATGACGAAGACTTGATGCCGCCCTGCGCGTGCGGCGTTGCATACACCACTACCCCGGGCCCCGAGAAACCCGCTTCAAACAGCCGCGCCGCCCCCGTGTAGTAACGCCAGAACGAAATGGCCCTCACCGGCCGGCATTCCAGACTGGGCGTAAACGCGGCGACCTTCGATTGCTTGACCCGGAAAACCGGCGCCGCCACCTCCGTGCCATCTACCAGTCGCTCCGCCCGCAACGTGTCGTCACCCGCCAGAATCAAGCGGCACGGCCCCACAAACTCAAAAAAACGGAACTGTCCCGCCGACCAAGACTGCCAGTGAAAAAACCTCCAATGCCGACGGATGACCAAAGGCTCCGCCGACTTGAAAATAAGCCCGGCAAGAAACCCCGGACGAAGCACCAACGAACCGCCCTCGGGCACGTCCACTACCTTGAATTTGCCCCCCTGCATCCGCAAACAAGCCAGCGTGATCTTCCGCCCACCGTCGTTGCGGACGTTGCGCACCTCGAGCAGATTGAAAAACCCGCACGCCAGACTCGAAAACGGAATACGCCAGCTCATCAACAGGCGCGATTTCCGCACCAAATCATCGTCCGCCGCCGCGAAAAATTTTTTCTTTCCCCGAAATACAGACCCGGGCCACAAGGCGCTCTCGACCACCTCCGTGGGGGCGCTGACAGTGGTAAACGCGACTGGTGCGCCCGCCAAGCGCAACGGACGGCCCCGCGTGATGATCGGTGCCAGACAGAAATAAAGTCCTAAACACGCGGACGACGGCCCCAGTAGGTAAGCCGTCAAGACGAGCGCGACATAACCCCGGCCCTGATGCCACGCTTCCTTCGCGTAGTGGCCCTTCAAAGAAATGCCCTCGTCAAGGTCGCGTAAGGTCCGCTCGACACGAGCCAGCTCCTGGCTGGCATCCTCGCGGTCGTATTCCTTCAACACCCGTTCGCGCCGCAGGTGCACCAGTTCGCTCCTAGTTTCCCTGGCGATGGTCTTCATGCGGGCGAGCTGTTCATCGTTCGCGCGTTGCTGGGCGTTGTTCCAGATAAGGCGGTCCCAGGCATTCTCCAATTTACCGAGAGCCTTTACCACCCGGGCGGCCGTTGCTTCGCGTTGTTCACGCTCGCAGATAATCACATCGAGACCTGCGATCTCCTCCTCCAGCCGCGCCAGTTCACGCTCGCAATGCTCGTGGTAAGCCACGTGCACGCCAGGATCGTTTTCATAATTCTCGGCGTTGCGGTCAAAAAGCCAGAACCCGCAGGTCGCGAAGCCGACCAACGCGATCAAGACCACGAGCACGAGCTTGCGGAGCAACCAGCGACAAGGCTTGGAAAATGAGGAAGACATCACGCCTTCAGTTCGACGACGAGCTGGATTTCAGTCGTGGAGTTTCTCGGAAGGCCGGCGACGGCGACGGCCGCGCGGGCGTGCTTGCCAGCAGCACCAAAAACCGTGACGAGCAGGTCGCTCGCGCCGTTGATCACCGCCGGGCTGTCGGCGAAGCCGCTAACAGCGTTGACGAAGCCGTTCACCATGACGACGCGCGCCACGGCATCGAGCGAACCGGTCGCGGCCTTGATGTTGGCGAGGGAATTGAGCACGCAGATTTTGGCCGATTCGTAGGCCGTCTGCACGGTGTGTTCCCTGCCGACCTGGCCCTCGTGGGTCATCTTGCCATCGACCACGCAGATCGTGCCGGCGCAGAACAGCAGGTTTCCCGTGCGCACGGTAGGCACGTAGTTGCCGGCCCCGGCGGCGGTGGCGGGAAGTTTCAAACCGAGTTCGGCAAGCTTGGCTTCGGGATTCATATAAAGGGTTGAAAACGCAATCACACGCCCGACGCAAGACGCAGCAGCCGCGCCGCGTTGCCGCCCAACACGTTTCCGGTGATCGTCGCAGGTAATGCCGACCGCGCCTGCGCCAAAAAACCGTCCATCGCCTCCTTCCCTTCCTCGAGTGGATAAATGTTGAGCGGGTAATCGGTGCCCCACAGCACGCGGTCCGCGCCGCATGCCGCGACGCCCTCGGCAAACACCGTCGGCGCGTAAAGCAGCGGAGACGCCGCCGTGTCGAACCACACGTTACCCGGCATCCGCGCGCCCTGCCGCCACCAGGCGCCACCCCAGTGCGCGAGGATGAAGTTCACCTTTGAAAATACCTGCGCCATTAAAACAAAATCCACCAACGGCGTCTCCACGCGTCCTGGATAATTGCCCGTGACTGATGAAGGGTCGGTGACGTGCAAATTGACCGGCAGGCCGAGTTCGCCGGCCAGGGCCAAAACAGCCAGCCAACGGGCATCGTCCACCCCGACATGCTGCGAGTGTGGAGACAACTCCCCCAGCCCGATAAGGCCCTCGCCATGCGCACGCCTGATCTCGGCAAGCGCCGCATCGCCCGCCGCCGGCTGCACTGCGGCAAACGCCAACAACCGGTCCGGATGCACTCGCACGCACTCCGCATAAAAGCGATTCTGCATCACGCACGTCACATGGTTTTCCCAATACCAGCCAAGCAACACGGCGCGGTCCACGCCCGCCGCGTCCATCGATAAAAGTAGTTGGTCCAGAGAGGGGAACGCTTGCACGGACCGGCCGCTTTTTCGTTTCCGCGCGCAGAGCGTCGCCCAGTGAGGCTCTCGCAGCGCCGACGCCCAACCCGCAGGATCGCGGTTCAGCTCGGGGGGATAGAGGTGGACATGCGCGTCGATGACCGGCACGGGCAAGAAAATCGTCGGATGCCCCGGTCAGGGCAATCCGCAAGTCTTCGGGGGTCCGTCATGTCGAAGGTCCTTCCATTCGCATCAGGCGCCGCGTTAAGCCCGGAGCCTTATTTCAAGGCCCCGGCCCTAGTCGGGGAGTTGCCACATGTCGGCCGGAAACGTGCTGAAGCCTCGGGCGCTCGACGACCGTCCGGTCTTCGGCACGACGCTCTACCTCGCCACCTGCCCGCTCGACACGCGCTCAGGGCCGTTTCGCACCTACAGTTTCCATGACATTATCAATAAGCACTACGCCAGCCGTGACTGCGCCACATCCATTGTCTCGCTAGAAACATCACATACCGAACGAGAAACTCCAGATGGTGATGAACTCACCCGATAGCCTCGGGAAGAAGCCCGAACACGCGGAGATGCTAAACCATCACCGCACGATGTGGACCGCTGGATATTTCTGGACTGCGAACAGCCGTAAGCGCCGCGTGCACAGCCACATCACGCAAATGATCATTCCACAAAAAAGCCAACCCGCAAAAAGGTCGGCTTAAAAAGCGAAAGAGGCAGAAAGGATTCAGATCGCTGAATCACCGCGCTCGTCGGTGCGAATGCGGATGGCTTCCTCAATATTAAGCACGAAAACCTTACCGTCGCCGATTTTCCCAGTCTTGGCGGACTTCACGATGGTTTCCACGGTCTTGGTGAGAAGCTCGTCAGCGACCACAACTTCAAGTTTAACCTTCGGAAGAAAATCCACGGTGTATTCGGAACCGCGGTAGATTTCAGTGTGCCCCTTCTGGCGGCCGAAGCCTTTGACTTCGGTCACGGTCATTCCCTCTACACCGATTTCGGCAAGAGCCTCTTTAACCTCCTCCAACTTGAAGGGTTTGATGATGGCGATGATAAGTTTCATTTAACGTAAAAGTTCGGGAATTCGTTTTAGGAGTAAAGTTAACCCACAGAAGGCGCAAGCTTCTGTTCCAAGCCAAATTCCCGTTCATCTATTCACCATGGCGAGCGCCCCTTGTTCCACCCACTAAACATAAAAGGCCGCCCCTGCGTAACGGCCTCTGACTGCAAAGATCAAGGCGATGTCAGATAGCTGCATCGCCTCGTTCGTCGGTGCGAATGCGAACCGCATCCTCCACGCCAAGCACGAAGACTTTCCCATCGCCAATTTTACCGGTCTTGGCCGCCTTGACGATGGTTTCCACCGTCTTCGTTATAATTTCATCGGAAACGATAACCTCCAACTTCACCTTGGGGAGAAAATCGACGGTATATTCGGAGCCGCGGTAGATTTCAGTATGCCCCTTCTGGCGGCCGAAACCCTTGACTTCGGTCACGGTCATGCCCTCCACGCCGATTTCGGACAGTGCCACCTTAACTTCCTCCAGTTTGAAGGGCTTGATGATGGCGATGATGAGTTTCATGCGTGCTGATAATTTTAAGGAGTGTGACCCTAGACGTGGAAATCAAACAAGGCCGGCAAAAGCATTGATACTATTTGCCGACCTGTGGAGACGATTAGTTGGAATAGCCTTCTTCGCCGTGCTCGTTGATATCGAGACCCTGCTCTTCAACCTCGGCAGAGGGACGGAGACCCATGATTCCCTTGATGCAGTAAGCGATAACCGCAGTGCCCACGGTTGAAAGAACCAAGGTGACACCGATCGCCTTGCACTGGTCAATCCAAAGGGTGCCGTTGGCGACAGCGGCAGCCAGACCATTGGTCTTAGCAGCGGCATTAACATCGGCCAAGAGGTTCCCATTGATGGTCGGGCTGGCGAGGATACCCGTGAGCAAGGCGCCCAAGGTGCCGCCGATGGCGTGAACACCGAAGGTATCGAGGGCGTCATCATAACCGAAAAAGGCCTTGAGGCGCATGCAAAATTGGAAGGGGATCACACCGGCCAATACGCCGATGATCACCGCTCCGTTGGGGGTGACAAAACCGGCGGCAGGCGTGATGACGACCAGACCGGCGACAGCACCCGAACAAAAGCCAAGGACAGAGGCTTTTTTGCGCATGATGTATTCGCAGGTCGCCCAAGAGAACGAAGCGATGGCGGCGGCCAAGGTGGTATTGAGGAAACCAGAACCGGCGATCACGTCGGCAGCGACTGCGGAACCGGCGTTAAATCCATACCAGCCGACCCAGAGCATTCCGGTGCCGACCATACAGAGCACCATGTTGTGCGGAGCCATCGGCTCTTTGCCGAAACCGATGCGAGGACCAAGAATCAGGCAAAGAACCAAGGCAGACCAACCTGATGACATGTGAACCACCATGCCGCCCGCGAAATCGATGGCCGGGATCTTCGCGTCGGCGTTCCAGACGCCGTTCATCAAGCCGTCAATGCCCCAGACCATGTGTGCCAAGGGGAAGTAAACCACCAGCATCCACAGACCAATGAAGGTAACGATGGCTGTAAACTTCATGCGCTCGGCGATCGCGCCGACAATCAAAGCCGGGGTGATAATCGCGAACATCATCTGGAACATCGAAAACACATTCTGTGAAACCCAGTAAGAATAGTTCGTATTGGGCATTCCATCGACCCCATTGAGGAATGCGAACTGCAGATTACCTAGGTAAGGCGAGCCGTTGCCAAACACGAAACTGTAGCCGACAGCCCACCAGAGAATGGTGACCAACCCGGTTATGGCCATACACTGGGCAAGCACCGAAAGAACGTTCTTTCGGCGAACCAGGCCGCCGTAGAAAAGGGCGAGACCAGGCAGCGTCATGAAAAGAACGAGAGCCGAGCTGGTGAGCAGCCAAGCGTTGTGGCCGGGGCCGGGACCAGCGACCTTGGATGCAACATCGGGAGTGCGACCGGTATTGTTGATGTAAGCCTCCACGTCAGCCATGCGCTGTTCCATCGTGGGAGCGGGAGGAGTTTTCGCGGCTTCGGCAGCACGTGAAAGTGGCGCGATCGCCATAAGCGAAACCATCAGTAGGGTCGCGAACTTAAAAACCCGGAAACCGGGATTAGGCCATAGCTTCATATGTAGTGATTTTCTTGGTTTGTTTGGTGGAGCGCAGACAACCTGCCGCCAATTAGACGAACCTCACTTAAGCACAGCCTATGCCATTGAAAAGAACGCCTACGATTCCACGGGGGAATCGCATCTCCAAACGAAAAGCCGGAGCCTCCCAAAGGAAGGTCCGGCTTTGCGTTCAAATGGGAGCATAAGCGATTTGCCGATGCCTGATGGCACTTCGATTATCCAGGGATCACAGTCTGGATGTGCAGTTCCTTAAGTTGCTTGGCGGTAACTGGCGTCGGGCTCTGCGCCATAAGATCCTGCCCTTTTTGCGTTTTCGGAAAGGCAATCACGTCGCGAATGCTTGTCGTGCCGCAGAGCAGCGCGACCATGCGGTCGAGGCCGAAGGCGATGCCGCCATGCGGGGGCGCGCCGTAGGTAAAGGCCTTGAGCATGTAGCCGAAACGGCTCTCGACCACGTCGGCCGGGATCTTGAGCACGTCTTCAAAAACTTTCTTCTGCAGCGAGGGCTGGTGAATGCGGATCGAACCGCCGCCGAGTTCCATGCCGTTAAGCACAAGATCGTAGTGCTGGCCGCGCACGCGCTTTGGATCGGTATCGAGGAAGGCCGCGTCCTCCGGCACCGGTGCGGTGAACGGATGGTGCGTGGCCGCGTAGCCGCCGCGCTCCTCGTCGTAGGACATGAGCGGAAAATCGATGACCCAAAGAAATTTCCAGTCATCGGCGCGAATGGTGAGTTTGCCGCGCTTGGAGAGCAACTGGGCGGCTTCGAGACGGATGCGACCGAGGATCGCGCAAGCTTTTTCCCACGGGGCGGCGGCGAAGAACACCATGTCGCCCTCCTCCACCCCGAGTTTGGCGGTGATGGCGGCCTTCTCGGCGTCGCTGAAGAATTTCACGATAGGCGATTTCCATTCGCCCTTCTCGGCCTTGATGAAGGCGAGGCCCTTTGCACCGAGGGATTTGGCGATGTCTTCGAGCGCCTTGAGTTCGCCCTGCGTGAGATCGGCGAGCCCCTTGGCGTTGACCGCCTTGATGGAGCCGCCGCCGGCCACGGTGGACTGAAAGACCTTGAAGGCGGAGTCCTTGAACGTTTCGGAAAGATCGGTGAGCTCAAAGCCGAAACGCAGGTCGGGCTTGTCCACGCCGAAGCGGTTCATGGCGTCATGGAACGGCATGCGCAGGAACGGCGAGGGGATCTCCACGTTCAGCACGTCCTTCCAGACCTTCTGCACCATGCCCTCAAAAAGCGCGTAAACGTCTTCACGAGTGATAAACGACGCCTCGACATCCACCTGCGTGAACTCCATCTGGCGGTCGGAGCGCAGGTCTTCGTCGCGGAAGCAGCGGGCGATCTGGAAATACTTTTCCACGCCGGCAACCATAAGGATCTGCTTGAATTGTTGGGGCGACTGCGAAAGTGCATAGAACTCGCCAGGGTGGATACGGGATGGAACGAGGTATTCGCGAGCGCCTTCGGGCGTGGACTTGAAGAGCGCAGGCGTCTCGACCTCGATGAACTCCTGGGAGTCAAAGTAGTCGCGGATGGACTTCGCGGCGCGGTGGCGCACCTGGAGATTTTTGCGCATCTTCGGACGGCGCAGGTCGAGGTAGCGATAGGTGAGACGCAGGTCCTCGTTGACCTTGTCGCCGCCGATGTCGTCGAGCGGGAACGGGGGTGTATCGGAGAGATTGTGAATGGTCAGCGCGGTTGCATCGATCTCGATGGTTCCGGTGGGTAGCGTCTTGTTGACAGTGCCCTCGGGGCGGCCGACTACCGTGCCGGTGATGCCGATCACGGACTCGGGCTTGATATGCGTCGCCTGAGCACCCAGCCCGGGATTGGTGTGCGGATCGAACTTGACCTGCGTGATACCTTTACGGTCGCGCAAATCAATAAAAAGGATGCCTCCGTGATCGCGGATGGAATCCACCCAGCCGAGGAGCGAAACAGTCGTAGTGAGGTCGGCCAGGGTGAGCTGGGCACAGTGATGGGTGCGCTTCATAATTGTCGAAAGTTGTCCACCTAAGCGCACGCAGCCGGATGACGGCAAATCTAAACTCAGCCCGTGTAGAATCACCCAGTCGCACAGGGGTGTTTACCCAAGCGAAAAAGGAGTGAACCCCCGATACCTTGGTAACCTCAAATCCGGCACGGTGAGCGCCGTTCAAACAATCATACCCCATGATCACCCGCTCACCTGTTTTTCGGAGTTCGGCCATACTATCCGCAAGGGTAGGCCCGGCCTTCCCCAAGTTGGTGTTTGTCATCACATCGCGGCCCTCGTTGGCGGGAGCCGTGGGCGACCTGCTAAGGAAAGATCCCCGCAAACTGTCCGTCGTGTGGCTGCCTACCGTCGCCCTTGCCCAAAATCGTCTCAAATGGGATCTCGCCGCCATGGTCATCCTCGATGATATCGGTGAAGCGACCGATGAAGTAATCAGCACGCTGCAAGCCACCTCACCCGGCGCCCAAGTGTTGATTTTTCAGCACGACGTCATCGCACGCCGATAAATGGTCGGCCTCTGCACGGGAGCGAAATCCACGTGCAGAGCAGTTCCCGATTCACTTCAAAATCAGGCTCTCACCCGTCATCTCGACCGGCTTGGGCAGGCCCATGAGGTCAAGGATGGTCGGTGCGATGTCCGCCAGGCGACCGCCGCTGCGCATCTTGGTTTTGCCGGCAACCAAACCCTCGCCCACGGCAAACACCTCGACAAGGTTGAGCGTGTGCGCGGTGTGCGGCCCGTTGAGCACGGGATCCCACATCTGTTCGGCGTTGCCGTGATCAGCGCATACGAGCGCCTTACCATCGACCTGCTTCAAGGCCACCAACAGCTCGCCTACGCCGGCATCGGTGGCCTCGCAGGCCTTCACGGTCGCGGGAATTGAACCCGTGTGGCCGACCATGTCGGGGTTCGCGTAGTTCACGGCAATGAAGCCAAATTTGCGGGACAGGATCGCCGCTTTTGCCAGCGCGGTCACCTCGGCCGCCACCATCTCGGGCTGCATGTCGTAGGTCGCGACCTTGGGGCTCGACGGGCAGGCGTTTTCCTGACCGGGGAACGGCTCCTTGCGGTAGTTGTTAAAGAAAAAGGTGACGTGCGGGTTCTTCTCCGTCTCAGCGCAGCGGAACTGGGCGATGCCGGCGTTGGCAACCACTTCTCCCAGGATGTTTTTCAGCTTGGGCGGCTTCGGCGAAATGACCTTCACCGGCAAACCGGCCTCATACTCGGTCATCGTGGCATAGTAGAGATCGAGCTTCGCGCCGCGGTCAAACTCCTTGAAATCATCCATCACGAAGGCCTTCGTGATCTCGCGGGGACGGTCGCCGCGGTAGTTATAAAACACCACCGCATCGCCGTCCGCGAACGTAGCGAGCGGCTTGCCGTCGGCGCCGACGATAGCCGTCGCCGGCACGAACTCATCGCCGTTCTGCGTCTCGCTCAGCGGATGCTCGTAGTAATTCTGGATCGCGGCCTCGGCGGAAGTCGCGGTCGCGGCAAACGCACGGCCGGTCAGCAGATCGTAGCCTTTCTTCACACGCTCCCAACGGTTATCGCGGTCCATGATCCAGAAGCGGCCGCAAACGGAGGCGATGCGACCGTAGGCGAGTTCCTTAAGCTTTGCCTCGACCGCACGGATGAACCCGAGGCCGCTCGTCGGCGCGGTGTCGCGGCCATCGGTGAACCCGTGGACAAACACACGGTCGGCCGGAATCCCGTCGAGCTTCGCCTGCACGAGCAGGCCGTAGAGATGCTCCAACATGCCATGCACGCCACCATCGGAGACGATACCCATGAGATGTAGCTTGGCCGTCGGTGAAGCCTTGATGCGGGCGACAACGCCGTGCCAAGTGGCGTTGGTCGCGAGTTGTTTGTCCGTGAAAAGTTTATTCAGGCGCACGAGTTCCTGGTCCACGATGCGACCGGCGCCGATATTTTCGTGACCGACCTCCGAGTTGCCCATTTGCCCCTCGGGCAGACCGACGTCGAGGCCGCTGGCGCTCACGAGCGAAAACGGCGAATGCGAGCGCAACGCGTCGTCGGCCGGTTTCTTGGCCAGCGCCACGGCGTTGAACTTGGCCTGCTCGGGATGCGGGTTGCTGCCCCAGCCGTCGCGGATGATGAGAAGAACAGGTTTACGCAGTGTGCTCATAAAAGGATTAAGATAGACCACGGATGACAAGGATACTCACGGATAAAAGTCAAAACTGGGGCAAGCACCCACCTTCATCATTCACGCTTATCCGTCCGAATAAAAACCGCCCGCACAGCCATGTTGGCAGTCGCCATGCTAAAACGGATTCCTCGATGACCCTTATCATACGAGACCAGCTGGTAAATCCGCCCACATGGCTAGCGTCGTTCCGCGACCTCACGCTTTACTGCAACGTATTCCTTCACGACCCCGTCGTGATCGAGTCGGAAGATCCCGACCCGTATTATCGCTGGATCAAGCCGAAGGGCGGCATGGACTTTATCGAAGATTTTGTGCGGCCCGGCAGCGAGGACGGCCTGCACCTCGACATCGAGAACAACTACCCGCGCACCGTCGTCACCGACCGCATCACCCCCGAAAACGTCCACCACCTCATCGCGATGATCCGCGGGGCGCGCGGCATCTGAATCGGACGCCAAAGCCGGGGGTTTACATGCGTGCGCAATTGATGACAGCCTACGCGAAACTTTCCGTGTCTGACGGACGCCACCATGATTCTCGAACGCGACGACCTCAGCCCTCGCAACCTGGCACTGATTCTCAGTGGCTGCGCGTTGTTGGCGACCGCTGCTTATTTTTATCCGCAAGCCGCCGCGCATTACAAACGGTGGAAGCTGCGGAGCACCTTCGACCAGATCAGCAATTTTTCCGCGCAGCACGATCGCGCCAACACGCTGCTCGCCATTGAATCCGCGCTGAGCCGCGAACCGGGAAATCCCCGCGCCTGGCGCATGGCGGCTGATTACCTCGAACAAAACGGAAATCCCGAGGCGGTGCGCATGCGAGAACAGGTGGTTCGCATTGAACCCTCGGTTTTGGACAACCGCCTCGCCCTCGCTCGCACCGCGATCCGCTTCATGGCGTTGCCCACCGCGCAAGAGGCACTCGACGGCCTCGCGGAATCCGAGCGCCGCACTGATGATTACCTCAAAACCGCCGCCGCGCTGGCGACGGCATCCGGGCGCCCCGGTGAAGCCGCCGCGCTGCTCGCCACTGTGCTCCGCCATACGCCGGGTGATCTCCAGTCCCGGCTTGAACGGGCGCGCATAACCCTGCGCTACGCCCCGCCGGGCCCGGCCGCCGCCGCTCTCGGCGAGCTGCAGGCGTTGGCGGAAATGCCCGCCACCCGCGTGATCGCCACACGGGAACTCACCTCCCATGCACTCCGCAAAAAAGACTATGCTTCCGCCCAAAGCCTCGCCTCGCAACTGACCAGCCGAGCCGAGCCTGAATTGGTGGACCTGATTTTGCTCGCCAATATCCAGCTCGCAGTCGGCAGCGGCGGCCTGAAAACGATCCTGCCTCCGCTGCAAGCCTATGCCATGGCTCACCCCGACGCCCTGCCCGAGCTGACCGGTTGGCTCGTCGCGATCAATCAGGCGGAAGCCGCCCTTGCCTGGCTGGAAACCTTGCCGTCATCCGTGCAGGCCCAGCCGGAGGCGATCACCGCCCGGGCGGATTGCCTGGTCGCGCTGCGCCGATGGGAGGAAGCCGGCACACTGATCGCACAGGGAGCTTGGGGGCCGGTATCATCGAAATCCATCCTCTTGGCCGTTTCGGCCCGGGTGTTGGGTGATGTGGATCGAGTCAGAATCAAACGAGATGTGTGGGACGAGGCGGTGCGGTTGAGCGAAACCGACCTCAATGGCCTGCGGGTTCTGTATCGCCTCGCACTGACATGGGATTGGGGGCCTGAAAGCAACACGGTGCTGCTCGCCATCGCCCGTAAATTTCCCGTCCAAAGCTGGGTGTTTCAAACGCTCGTGGTGCGTTACCAACGCAGCAAGGATACCATCGGCCTCCGAAACCTCTATGGCATCTGGCATGAGGGGCAGCCGGACAACGCGCTGGTCGAAGGCAAC
Organism: Verrucomicrobiota bacterium; assembly: GCA_025352985.1. GTDB lineage: Bacteria > Verrucomicrobiota > Verrucomicrobiia > Opitutales > Opitutaceae > Rariglobus. The sequence continues at coordinate 17,122 of JANXRL010000173.1, read as the reverse complement.
TGGGCTTTCCTCTCATTGCTGACGAGCCCCAGTCGCCTGCCCAATCCCGCCAAAGCGAGCGCTGGAAAGCTCAACCAGGCCGACCCCGGCAATCCGTTCTTCGTCACGACACAGGCCTTTGCCATTTGGCAGCTTGGCCGGGCAAAAGAAGCGCTGGCCCTAATGCAAAAATTGCCCGCCACCCAGTTGAACACTCCGGGCCGCGCCCTCTACCTCGCGTTGTTTCTGAATGACTGCCACCGCCGGAAGGAGGCGGAAGCCGCCCTCGCCCTGTGTAACAAAGCCTCACTTTTCCCCGAGGAGCTCCAACTTTTCCTGACCCTTTCCAGCTCATCGTCTCCGGTGATGGAGAGTCTTTAGGTCCGGCCAAACGATCACGTTCCCCATGTCGAGCGCCAACCCTGCCGAGGGCTTTTCAACCCATCCGCGCACACACGTATTCGCCGGGATCGCCCTTGCGTTGCTCTTCGGATTTTTGATTGCGCGCTGGGCCGGGTTTTGGCGCTCAAGCCCCGACTTCAGCCACGGCTGGGCTGTGCCCCTGCTTGCAGCTTATCTGGCTTGGGAATATCTCGCGGATCGGCCGGTCGTCGCAGTATCCAACGAGCAGCGATCCCCAACTATCCAGCGCTGGCTCCAGGGAGCCGGCCTGGTGGCGGTCGGCTTGTTGTTGGCGGGCACGCGGTTGATTTTAGAAGCTTTCCCCACTTGGCCGGCGATACTCTGGCTGTTTTCCATCTCGGGTTGGGGCGCGACTCTATTTCTGATCAGTCGCATCTACGGCTGGGCGACGGCGCGACACTTCACGTTTCCGCTGTTGTTTACCGCGACCGCCCTTCCCTGGCTGACTTGGATGGAAATTCACCTCGTGCTTCCTTTGCGCACGGCAATTGCGGCGGTGGCGGCGGAAGTTATTCACTGGCTAGGCTACCCTGCCATCACCCACGGCACCATCATCGAGGTGGGCAGCGGACAAGTCGGCGTGGACGAGGCCTGCAGCGGCATCCGATCCCTGCAAACGCTCGTCATGATCGCGCTATTTTTAGGGGCGCTTTTAAAGTTGGGCACGGGCAGGCGCATAATCCTTCTGGCGATCGGCATCCTGCTGGCGTTGCTCACCAACTTCGCCAGAACCTGCACCCTCGCCTGGCAGAGCGCGGTGCACGGTGCGGCCTCCGTCGAAGTCTGGCACGACCCGGTCGGCTATGCGCAGATGGGCGTGGCGCTTGGCGTGCTGGCTTGGTTGGCATGGCACTGGGGCAACGATCCACACACGCCTCCAGCTCCCGCGCCCGAAAAAGTTTCCCGTCCCGTCGGTTCCCATCCGCTTGCCGCGGCGGTCATCCTGGCGGCGGTCGTCCTGACGACGGAAATCGGCACCAAGCTTTGGTTTTTACGCGACGTCACCACCCAGCCAGCTCAAGCGTGGCAGGCCATGTTGCCTATAAATCATCCCTCCTACGAAGAGGATGTTTTCACGGCCTCCATGCAGGCGCTGCTCCGGTGCGATGATCATAGGATTGGGCATTGGCAAAACCGCGATGGCGCACGCCGCGCCGGCTACGTGCTCGAATGGAACCGAGGCGACATCGCCCGCCAAACCTTCGCACTCCACAATCCGGAGGTATGCCTGCCGGCTTCAGGGCAGAAGCTGGTCCGCGCCCGCGGGATGATCACCGCGACAACAGGACCGGCCGGGACAATCTTGCCGTTTCGCGCCAGTGAGTTTGCCGATCACGAGGGGATATTCTTCGTCTTCTATCTGACGTGGGACACCACGCACGGACGCGCGCTCACGGCGGCCAACGACGACAGCCTCTCATCCTGGCTGGCGTTCAGATTTGACGAAGTCCGGACCGGGAAAAGCCGGTTCAACGCCCGCATCGTTGCACTCGCCATTTACGGCACGCCTGATTTTGACCGCGCAGTCGCGGCTTTCAGGAGCGAGTTCCAAGAACTTCTCCAAAATCCCGACACGAATCAGCCAAACCACGATTTTCTTCGAAACCAGACATACCTTGACTAGGGTATAACACCTAGCAACATCCTAAATACGTGAGTCCATCAACCTACAACATCTTCGGTCGAATTACTTCGGCGCTGGTCATTGGATTATTGATGTCAGTATCGGCCCCTCGCATGGCGGCCCAGTTCAACCCCATCGGGTTCGAGGGAGCGACCATCAACAATATCCCCTATGCGACGAATGTTGGCATCCCCAACGGCACGCCCGCCAACACGCCGTTCAGATACACCTTCGTTGACGGCAACAACCTCCAATCTTTCAACAAAGCGAGCGCGGGCATCGTTGACTCCGACGACGGCAGTGGTGGCACGAGCGCCATCCCCGATTACTACAAATCGCCGGAGTTTGGCTGGAAACTCAACGGCTGGCAGACCACCAATAACACGACCGCCAATTGGGATGTTTTCAACAACTCCTACGTCGGCAACGGCGCGTCCATAGGAACGGATTATCCGGGAGGCGTCGCGGGGCGCACTACCGAGCTGAGCGAAGCGCTGAACCTAAACCAAAAATTTTCACCCGCACAGGGTAACCTCCCGTCCGCACCCGGCCTTGGCGAACATTTCCTCGATGCACAGGGTTCCACCGGCAACACCTCGCAAATCTCGCTGATTTTCCAAGCGACCCTGTCGGACACGTTTTTCATCACGATGGCCTACGGCGGACGCGACTCCGGTTCGCAGAATACCAAGGCCTACTACCGGCTCATCGACAGCGGTAACGCCGTTATTTTCAGCGGCGACACCTCCGCGACTCCCTACGAAGCCTGGACACCGATCACCCCCGGAACTCCCTCCGCCGGTTCCACCGCCACCACCCTGACCAATAACGCCGGCGTGACGCAGGCGGATTGGGAATATTTCAAGAGCACGTTCAACGTCTCCGCCGGCAGCCTCTACACCCTGCAGATTCTCCTGCCCGAGGAACTCAACTTCGATTTGGCCATCGGCTCCACCTACTCTTACACCCCGGGCATCGTGACCAATTTTTCCGCCGTGCCCGAACCCTCGACCTATGGAATGGCCGGCGTCGCGGTGGCCTGCGGCCTGATTTGGCTTAAACGCAGAAAGCACCGCGAACTCCTGCAACGAAAGCCCACAGTCTGACGCCGGGCCGATACGCCATTAGCAACCGATTAGGATTGGTCGCCGAACTCGTTTTTTAGCTCTGCATCGTTTGACATTCGCCTGAAACCGCCGACCAATCCGCGCATGTCCAAGCGCGCTGTCCTGCTCGTCAATCTCGGTTCCCCCGATTCCACATCGGTTCCTGACGTGCGCAGATATCTGCGCGAGTTTCTTGGCGACGAACGAGTGCTCGACGTCCCCGCCGCGCTTCGCTGGCTGTTGCTCGAAGGAATCATCCTGCGCACCCGCCCAAAAAAATCCGCCCACGCTTACGAGCAGATTTGGACGCCCGAAGGCTCCCCCCTCATCGTCACCTCGAAAAAAACCCGCGACAAACTCGCGGCCGACCTCGGTTCCGAGGCTCCCGTTTACCTCGCGATGCGCTACGGCTCGCTCTCCATCGCCTCCGTTCTCGCCAAGATCGCCGCCGATGGCATCGAGGAAATCCTGCTTTTCCCGCAATACCCCCACTACGCGATGTCCTCCTGGGAAACCGTCGTGGTCAAAGTCCATGAAGACGCCGCCAAAGTCGCCCCTTCCCTGAAGATCACCAGCGTGCAGCCCTTCTACGAGGACGCCGACTACATCGAGGCACTTTACCAAGTCACCGCCCCCCACCTGACCCAGCCCCACGATCTCGTGTTGTTTTCCTACCACGGCATTCCCGTGAGACATCTGCGCAAGGGCGACTCCTCCAAGGCGCACTGCACGCTCGTCAAAGACTGCTGCAACACCTGCAGCGCCGCGCACGCCACCTGTTACAAGGCCCAGGTCACCAAAACCACGCAGGCGTTCGTCAAACGCGCCGGCATCCCCGCCGAAAAGCACGCCCTCTCCTTCCAGTCCCGCCTCGCCGGTGAGCCTTGGCTCACGCCCTACACCGACTACGAACTCAAGCGCCTGCCCAACGAGGGCAAGAAGCGCATTCTCGTGATGACGCCCGCCTTTGTAGCGGATTGCCTCGAAACGCTCGAAGAAATCGCAGGTGAAGGCAAAGAGACCTTCATGCATGCCGGCGGCGAAATGTTCCAGCATGTGCCCTGCCTCAACGACCAGCCGCCCTACATCGCTTTCCTGGCCGGCCGCGTGCGGGCATGGCTCGACGGGCAAACGCCTAGCGCTAGCCGCACGGAACAAAGCGCCCTCACCCTCGTCGGATCGAAATAAGATTGGCGCGCCGGATTATGAGGACAATTTAACCAGGAAGCTCAGCTACGTGTTGAGTCTCGCCTGCGGTGGCTTCCACCTGCTCCGCGTGCCATTCGAAATCCGCCCGTGTGAATTTATCCGAATCAACTTCACCTTCGTCATCCCAAGAAGCCGGCCAACCGTCGCAACCGGTATCGGTTCTGCTGACACTGGATGCTGCCGGTCGCGTTCTGACGGTCGTGAATGCCGCCGGAAATCTCTGGAAAACCGATCCGGCCGGTTTGCGCGGTCTTCCCGTCGTCGATCTCTTCGCATTCGATATCCTATCAAGCGAGGATGATTGGAAAGAAGCACAATGGGATGCTCTGCTCGTCACCGCCGGCGCGTCTCCCGTGTCGTTGCAGGCAAAAACTTTTGATGACGGCCTCGTTGCCATAACTCTCCGCATTCATGCGGCGTGCGGTGACCCGACCGCCTATTTTGCGGAAATTCGGACGCTCCCACTTCCGCCCGGGATCCCGGCAGCCCCTCCCGTTACCACGGTCACTTTGATGGAAAGCGGCGCCGACCTCCTCGCCGCCCGCAGCACCCTCGGTTTTTTTGACGTCAGCGTCCCCAGCGGTCTCGCCCATTACTCTCCGGGCTGGAAGCTCCTCCTCGGCCTCGCCGATGAAGAAGTGGACGACACCTACGATACCTGGCTCAGGTTAATCCACCCTGAAGACACGTCCGCCGCCCCTCATCGCGTGGGCAAGCAGACAGGCGCAGGCAGCCACAATTTTTCCGTCGAGTTCCGCATGCTCCACAAACTCGGCCACTATGCGTGGGTTCAATGCATCGGCACGCGCTTGACCGGCCCCAATGGCAGCCTTGAACGCGTGCTGGGTGTCACCCTCGACATCACTGAACGCAAGGAACTCGAAGAGCAAAGCTTCGCCAACGAAGACCGCCTCCAACGCCTTTCCGCCAGCGGCAGCCTTGCCTTGTTCGACCTCGATTTCTCCACTCAAACCCATTGGTTTTCGAAATCATGCGGCCCCCTGCTAGGCGCGGGCGACGAGGAGACTTCGGTGAAAACCCTGCTGCAAACGCTGCCTGAACAGGCCGCCGAGGACGGTATTGTTTCCTTTCTCTCCACGCCCGCTCCCGGCGAGCCGTTTTTCTCGCAGATGCTCAAGCTCCGCACCCCGGATGGGGAGGAAAAATCCGTCGTATTTGGCGCCCACCGCCAATGGTCCCGCCGCCGGGAGCTTGTTCGCGTGGTCGGCTTCATCTCTGCGTTGCCCGTCGGAGGCGAAGACGGACCCATGCCCGCCGCCATGATGTCCTCAATGCTCGGAGCTATCGGCGAAGGCGTCGTCGTTACCGATGCCCACTCCCGCATCGTTTACCTCAACCCGAAGGCCGAGCAACTCACCGGCTGGTCGCTTGGGGAGGCCTCCAAATTCAAACTTGGCGACGTCTTTAGACTCGTCCGCCAGGAAGACGGCAAATCCGACGACACTGCGGTCGATCTCGTGCTCGCCATCGAGGAGACCCCGCGTCTCTACGCCGAGCACGCCTTGGTTTCAGCCAATGGAAAAGTGCCCGCCCCCATCCTATGGACGGCGCGCCAGGGATGGGATCGACAAGGCAAGCCACTGGGCATCGTCGTAGTGTTCCGCAATCCCCAAGAGATGACCCTCAGCCCCGAGGAAATTGTGAGGGCCAACCGCTTCGAATCCCTAGGGCAGCTCGCCGGCGGCATCGCGCACGATTTCAACAACCTCCTCACCACCATTCTCGGTGGTATTTCTCAGGCGAAGGACAACCACGACTACTCAAAACTGACGGACGCCGAGAGCGCCTGCTCGGCCGCAAAGTCGCTGACGCGGCAGCTCCTGACTTTCTCAAAAGGATCTTCGGCCAACGCCGCCCAGCAAGTCGCCGCCCCGGCCGAGATCCTCCACGATGCCGTGCGCATCGCCGCCGCCGGCAGCACCGCCGTTGTCACCGTGGAGGTGAAAGAAGGAACCTCCCCGATCAAGGTTGATCGCGGCCAAATCCTTCAAGTTTTCCAAAACCTCATCATCAACGCCGTGCAGGCCATGCCGGACCCAAGCGCAGGCCGGGTAACCCTGCGCGCCACCAACGTGGTCGTGGCTGCAGGCGAAGTCCCCCCTCTGCCGACCGGCCCCTACGTGCAAATAGAGGTGGAGGACAACGGCGCCGGCATCCCGCAGGAGAACCTGGGGAAAATTTTCGAGCCTTTCTTTACCACCAAAAAACAGGGCACAGGTCTGGGTCTGGCCACTGTGCTGGCCATCGTGCGCAAACACGGCGGCCAGATCGGCGTGGATTCCGCAGTGGGCACCGGGACGACCTTCACCCTGTTTATCCCGCAGAGCAGCCTCCCCATTGAAGTGCCGGTAAGGAAAACCCCCGTCCTTCGCTTCGGCACCGGACGCCTGCTGTTCATGGACGACGACGCCAAAATCTGCGACCTTACCGCAGGCATGCTGGCAAGCCTGGACTACACCTTCGACATCGTGAAAAACGGCTCCGACGCCATCGCCTTCTACAAACGATACCTCAACATCGGCCGCCCCTACGATGCCGTCATCCTCGACCTCAATATCATCGGCGGCATGGGCGGCGAAGAATGCTTCAAGGCCCTCCGCGATCTGCATCCCGAGGTCCGCGCCGTCGTAAGCAGCGGCTACGACAGCGATGAAATGGCCCGGCGCTACTACGACATGGGCTTCGTCGGCTACTTGTCGAAACCCTACCGCGCCGCCGAGCTAGGCAAAGCGATCAAGTCGGCTTTGGGCGCCGCTTCCTGAGCGAATCCGTCTATTTCCTGCCGCCCAAAAGCAGCTTTGCCCGCGTGACCGCCGCGTCTATGTCGCCCGCCACATTATCCCTCCCCACCAAGTCGAGAAACCCGGCTTTCCCCATCATGAAGTAGGGCTGGGTATGCGGGCCACAGAGGATCAGGTGCCGTCCATGCCGGTGTAGCTTGGCGTGCAAATCCTCCAGCCTGTCCAACGCCGTCGTGTCCATCGACGTGACCGATACCATGTGCAGGATAAACACGTTCACCTCGCCGCCCGTCCGCCGCAGAACGGTGTCGAGCTTGTCGGCCGCGCCAAAAAGCAGCGCGCCAAACACCCGGTAAACCACCAAGTCGCCAGGCAGATTCTTGATCTGCTCATGGCCCGGCTCCCCTTGTTCTCCCGTCATCGCCTGCACCTGAGTCGTCTCCGCCACGCGCTTCACAAACAAACCGGCCGCCAAGATCACGCCTATGCCCACCGCCTTCGTCAGGTCGAAGCATACCGTCAGGGCAAACGTCGTCAGAAATACTAGCACGTCACCCTGCGGACGTCTGCGCATCAACCGGAACTCGCCCCACCCGCCCATGCGAAACGCCACGACAAGCAACACCGCCGCCAACGTCACCAGCGGGATGTCCGCCGCGAGCGGCGCCGCCACCAGCTCAGCGCGTCGAGCATCCGCCAGTTCACCACCGGCACCGCCAGCACCGGCAGTCCCTGCGGAGTCCCATGATATTTGATGCCGATAGTTTCAACCGGCCAGTGCAGCAGCGACACCATGACCATGCCAAGGGCAACCGCCACGATCGAGCCCGACACACGCCGGCCCAGCTTCTTCGGCCACCACACGATGACCGCCAGAGAGACCACGCCGAGCGCCAGCGTATGCCAGTCGAACGTCGGCAGGGTCTTCGCTAGTGCCAGTATTTTGGGTAAAAACTCCGCTGGTTCCTACGCCATTTGCAGCCCGGAAAACGACCGCACCTGCGTGCTCATGATCGTGATGGCGATGCCGCAGGTGAACCCCATCGTCACCGGTTGCGGGATGAATTTGATGATCGAGCCGAGCTTGAACACCCCATCAGAAACAGGATGACACCCGCCATCATCGTGCAGACAAGCAGCGCCGGCAGGCCGAGTTTCACGCCAAGCAAGGCCACCAGTCCGACAAACGCCCCCGCCGGTCCGCCAATCTGCACGCGCGAACCGCCCCGCGCCGAAACTAAAAATCCGCCGACGATTCCCCTATAAAGTCCCGCCGCCGGCGTTAATCCGGCGGCTATGCCCAGACCAATTCACAACGAGAGCGCGACGACGCCCACGGTCAGGCCGGCCATAAGATCGGCCATGAACCGCTCGCGCGAATAAACGGCGAAGCTTTCCAGCAGTTTGGGACGAAACGAAAAGAACGTGCGCACAGGCTTGAGTGGTTACGCCCATCAGGCTGCGCGCCTGAACACCAAAACGCAATCGGCCGCCCTTGGCATTAACTACGCATTTGTTGCCCGCCCGCTCACTCCCGCCAGGTAAACGCATGGCACAGCGCCACGCCCGCCGCATCGGCCTCGTCCAATGCCAGCGGTCGCCCATGCCCGAGCATGGCCATCACGGTGCGCGCCATCTGCTCCTTGCTCGCCCGGCCCGCACCCACCACCGCCTGCTTCACCCGCAACGGGGCGTATTCGAAAACATCCTTTCCTCCAAGCGCCGCCGCTGAGATTGCCGCCCCGCGCGCCGCGCCCAGAATCTGTGCCGTCTGGAAATTCTGCACGAAGATCGTCTGCTCAAGCGCCACGTGGCGCACGTCAAAATCCTTAAGAAAGATCGCCACCGCCCGGTGAATCTCCCCCAGCGCATACGCCATCGGCCGGCTCGACGGCACCTTCACCGTCTGGCACCGCAATAAAATCGGCTGGCGCGTCGGCGTGAACTCGATCAACGCCAGTCCCGTCCCTCGCAACGACGGATCGATCCCGAGCACCTGCCCGTGAAACGGCGGCCGCTGCAGGGTGAACCCCGTCTGCGCGCCCGCGCCCACCGTCCGCGCAGGCAACGCCTTAGGAGCGGACATCGCCCCACCGGCCAATTTTGCCGCCCACATTTGCCTGACGTTCATACGTGCCATCGTGGTTAGAACAACAGTCTTATGCCCGCCACCGCGCTCAGGCCAAGCGCCAGATTTTCAAACAGCCTCTGGTTCATCTTCGGCAGCAGCTTGCGACCCATCATCGCGCCAAGAAACACCACCGGCGCCAGCATCAGGTTGAAGCCGAAACTTTCCGTCGTGATCAGCCCGAGATTCACCATGAACGGCACCTTGAAGCAGTTGAGCAGCAGGAAAAAAACCGCTCCCGTGCCCACGAATTCCATCTTGGGCAGCCGCATCGCCAGCAGGTATATCGCCATCAGCGGCCCGGCTGCGTTGGCCACCAGCGTGGTAAAACCCGCCAGCACGCCCACCATCGGTGCAAACCATGCACCGTGGTCCTCGTCCGCGCCCGGCTTCGCGCGCGACTGCCGCCACAGATGCACCGCCAGCATCGCCAGAATGATCGCGCCGATCAACACACGGGCCTGACGGTCGTCGATCCGACCCATCGCGAAATAGCCGATCAACACGCCCGCCGCCGTCCACGGCATGAGCCGCCACACGTGCGCCCACTTCGCATGGGAGCGATACGCCCACACCGCGACCACGTCGCCGCAGATCAGCAACGGCAGCACAAACCCGCTCGACTGCTTCGCCGGTATCACGTTCGCAAACATCACCACGAATAGGATGCCCAGCCCTGCAATGCCGGTTTTGGAAACGCCCACCAGCAACGCCCCCAGGATCGCCAGCGCCAGTTGCCATGGTTCGAGATGCGTCATATCGCCGTCTCCTTGGAAAACACCCCTGCCGCCACGCGAAACACCTCCCAGTCGCCCAGCTCCGCATCGGGCAGGCTCGTGCCCGTCGCGATCACCTGCCGCGCCTCGCCCAGCGTCGCCCAAAACCGTCGCCGCCTCTCCGGATCAAGCTCACCCAAAACATCGTCCGCCAGGAGCAGCGGCTCCACGCCGGACCGCGCCCGGAAGAAACCCACCTGCGCCAGCCTGAGCGCCAGCACCAGGCTGCGCTGCTGCCCCTCGGAGCCGAAATCGCGCGCCGCCCGCCCCGCCAGCATCAGCCCCACATCGTCGCGGTGCGGCCCCGCCAGCGTCGTGCGAAACTGCTGGTCGCGCGCCCGTCCGCGCTCGAACACCCCCAGCCACGCCGCCGCGTTTTCCGCCGTGAGGTCGGGCCGGTAACGCAGCCCCGCCCCCTCCGCCCCGTCGGCTATCCGAGTGTAAGCCGCCGCCACCTGCCCGTCCAGCTCGGCGACACCCGCCGCGCGCTTCGCCTGCAACTCCGCCGCCGCCGCCGCCAACGGCCGCTCAAACGCCCCCAGCTCCCCCGCGCCGCCGTTGCGTTTCAGCAACGCGTTCCGCTCGGCGAGCGCCTTGTGGTAGGCTTGCAACGCGCGCAAATAATCCGGGTCCATCGCCGCCAGCGTGAAATCCAGCCAGCTTCGCCGCAGCCCCGGCGAGCCGCGCACGAGCTGCTGGTCCTGCGACGAAAACACCACGGCAGGAAACCGCCCGAGGTAGTCGCCCAGCCGCGTGACCTTCACGCCGTCGCACCACACTTCCTTGCCACCGGGACGCAGCGTGATGACGAGCTTCGTCACCCCGAATTTTTCGTGGTCAAACTCGCACGCCAGCGCCGCCTCCGGTTGGTCGTGCGCGATCAACAGGCGCGTGTCCACCGCGCGAAACGACCGCAGCGCGCTCACGAAGCCCGCCGCCTCCAACAGATTGGTTTTCCCCTGCCCGTTGCCACCCACGAAAAACTGCTGCCGCCCCCCGAACGAAAGTTCGGCGAACCCGACATTGCGGAAGTGCTGCAGCGTGATCCGGCGGAGGCGCATGAAAGGTGAAACCGCCATTAGGCCGACAACCCGCGCCACCGGAATCAAAATCCGCCTTCCACGCGTTATTCGCCCTGGGTCCAATACCCCGAAGCCTGCTTCGGGGATGTTTGCTCCAAAAGCATCCGAGGGCTCAACATTTCAGGGCCAAGCGAGAAGTGGCAGAAGCGAACGAGCCGCCTTCCTGCACTACGATTTGACTTTCCGTCCGAACAAACGGTCCGTCTTGTCCTTTCACGATCATGCCTCTCAAACTAGCTCCGCCCGCTGTCGTGCTCCTGGCCGCCCTCGTTCTCGGCGGCTGCGGCAAAAAACCCGCCGCGCCCACGACCCCTGCCCCGATCGAGGTCGGCGTCGTCACGCTGGCCACGCAGCCCGTCAATCTCACCCGGGAACTCCCCGGCCGCACCTCCGCCTACCGAGTTGCCGAAGTCCGCGCCCGCGTCAGCGGCATCGTGCTTAAACGGCTCTTCACCGAGGGCAGCGACGTCACCGAAAGCCAGCCCCTCTACCGAATCGACCCGGCCCCTTATCAGGCCGCCCTCGACAGCTCGAAGGCCAACCTCGCCCGCGCCGAGGCCTCCGCCGCGTCTTCCCGCCTGCAAGAGGAACGCTTCCGCCAGCTGCTTGCCGAAAAGGCCATCAGCCAGCAGGACTACGACAACGCCCTCGCCGCCGCCCAGGCCGGCCAGGCCGATGTCGCCGCCGGCAACGCCGCCGTGCAGACCGCCGCGATCAACCTGGGTTACACCAACGTCACCTCGCCCATCTCCGGACGCATCGGCCTTTCGCAGATCACCGAAGGCGCCTATGTCCAGGCCGGCACCGCCACCCTGCTCGCCACCGTGCAGCAGCTCGACCCGCTCTACGTGAACCTTACCCAGTCGAGCACCGAGGCCTTCAACCTTCGGCGCGCGCTCGCCACCGGCCGCTTGGAAGCCTCCCCGGCGGACGCCGCCAAGGTGAATCTCATCCTCGATGACGGCAGCACCTACCCGGAGGAGGGAACGCTAGAATTTTCCGGCATCACCGTCGATCCCACCTCCAACTCGATCACGCTTCGCGCGCTGTTCCCCAATCCCAAGTCCGAACTCTTCCCGGGCTTGTTTGTGCGCGCGCGCATCGCCGAAGGCACCGTGCCCGCCGCCCTGCTCATCCCTCAACTCGGCGTCGGCCGCAACACCCGGGGTGACGCCACTGCCCTCGTCGTCGGCGCCGGCAACCAGGCTGAACTCCGCATCCTCAAAATCGACCGCGCCGTGGGCAACCAGTGGCTGGTTGCCGAGGGCCTCAAGGCGGGCGACAGGCTCATCGTGCAGAACCTCCAGCGCATCCGTCCAGGCTCTGTCGTGAAGGCCGTGCCCGCGACCAATCTCCCCGCCCGCTAGAAAGCCCCCGCTCCCGCCCGCTCCATGTCACGCTTCTTCATAGACCGGCCCATCTTCGCCTGGGTGATCGCCATCGTCATCATGGTGGCCGGCGCGCTCTCCATCGTCGGCCTGCCCATTTCCCAATACCCGAGCATCGCCCCGCCCGCTATCACCATCAACGCCGCCTACCCCGGCGCCTCCGCCAAGACCCTCGAGGACACCGTCACCCAAGTCATCGAGCAAAAGCTCAACGGCATCGACAACCTCCGCTACATCGAGTCCACCAGCGACGCCGCCGGCAACGTCGCCATCACCCTCACCTTCAACGGCGGCACCAACCCCGACACCGCCCAGGTGCAGGTGCAGAACAAGCTCTCCCTCGCCGTCCCGCTCCTCCCCCAGGAGGTCCAGCAACAGGGCGTGAGCGTCAATAAATCCGTCCGCAATTTCCTCCTCGTGGTCGGCTTCGTCTCCGCCGACGGCTCGCTCTCCACCGGCGATCTCGGCGATTTCGTGGTCGGCTCCGTTCAGGATACCCTCAGCCGCGTCCCGGGCGTGGGCGACCTACAGGTCTTCGGCACCCAATACGCGATGCGCATCTGGCTGGACCCCGACAGGCTCGTGAATTTCAAGCTCAACACGACCGACATCGCCGCCGCCATCCAAGCGCAGAACGCCCAGATTTCCGCCGGCCAGCTCGGCGGCCTCCCCGCCGCGCCCGGCCAGCTGCTCAACGCCACCATCATCGCGCAGACTCGCCTCCAGACGCCCGAGCAATTCGGGGAAATCCTCCTGCGCGTGAACCCCGACGGCTCTCGCGTTCTCCTGCGCGACGTCGCCCGCATCGAGCTCGGCAGCGAAAACTACACCCGCGACGCCCGTTTCAGCGGACAACCCGCGGTCGGCATGGCTATCCGCCCCGCGACCGGCGCCAACGCCCTCGAGACTGTCGCCGGCATCCGTAAAAAAATCAGCGAGATGGAGCCCTTTTTCCCGGCGGGCGTGAAGGTGGTCTATCCACTGGACACGACGCCTTTCGTGCGGCTTTCGCTCCAGGAGGTCGTGAAGACGCTCCTAGAAGCCGTCGTTCTGGTTTTCCTGGTGATGTATCTTTTCCTGCAAAATTTCCGCGCCACCCTCATCCCCACCATCGCGGTGCCCGTCGTGCTGCTAGGCACGTTCGCCATCCTGTCCATCGCCGGGTTTTCCATCAACACCCTCACGCTCTTCGGCGTCGTCCTCGCCATCGGCCTGCTGGTGGACGACGCCATCGTCGTGGTGGAAAACGTCGAGCGCATCATGACCGAGGAAGGCCTGTCGCCCATCGAGGCGACGCGAAAGTCCATGGACCAGATCACCGGCGCCCTCGTCGGCATCGGCCTGGTTCTCGCCGCGGTGTTCGTCCCCATGGCGTTCTTCAGCGGCTCCACCGGGGTCATCTACCGCCAGTTCTCCATCACGATCGTGTCGGCCATGGCCCTGTCCGTATTCGTCGCCATCGTGCTCACGCCAGCCTTGTGCGCGACCATTCTCCCTCCCGTGGCCAAGGGCCAGCATCACGGCAAGCGCGGCTTCTTCGGCTGGTTCAACAAGGTCTTCGACCGCAATGCCGACCGTTACGCCGTCGGGGTCGGCGGTCTCATCCGGCGCAAGGGCCGCTCGCTCCTTGTCTACGGCCTGCTTCTCGGGACGCTGGCCTTTCTGTTTCTCCGCATCCCCTCCGGCTTCCTTCCGTCGGAGGACCAGGGCATCATGTATACCCAGGCGCAGCTCCCGCCCGGCTCGACCAGCGAGCAGTCGCTCGAGGTCCTCAAAAAAATCGAACACCACTTCCTCGTTGACGAGAAGGACAACGTCGAGGGCATGTTCGGCGTCACCGGCTTCAGCTTCAGCGGTTCGGGCCAGAACCAGGTCTTCGGCTTCATCCGCTTCAAAGACTGGGACGAGCGCAGGCGCGACAGCCAGAAGGTCGCCGCCATCCAGAAGCGCGCGATGGCCCGCTTCTCGCAGATCAAGGAGGCCTTCGTCTTCGCCTTCGTCCCGCCCGCCGTCTTCGAGCTCGGCAGCGCGACGGGCTTTGACTTCCGGCTCACCGACAACGCCGGCCTCGGGCACGAGGCCCTGATCGCCGCGCGCAACCAGCTCCTCGCGCTGGCCGCCAAGCACCCCAAGCTCGCCAGCGTGCGCCCCAACGGCCTCGACGACACCCCCCAGTATCGCGTCGAGATCGACCAGGAAAAGGCCGGCGCGCTCGGACTGTCGCTCACCGACATCAATCGCACGCTTTCCACCGCCTGGGGTTCGTCCTACGTCAACGACTTCATCGACAAGGGTCGCGTCAAGAAAGTCTACCTCCAGGCCGATGCGCCCTCCCGCATGTTGCCCGAGGATCTCAACCGCTGGTATGTGCGCAACGCCAGCGGCCAGATGGTGCCCTTCTCCGCCTTCTCGACCACCCGCTGGACGGTGGGTTCGCCCCGCCTCGAGCGCTTCAACGGCGTCCCCTCCATCGCCATCCTCGGCGAACCCGCCCCCGGCACCACTTCCGGCGAGGCGATGCAGATCATGGCGGAACTCACCAAGCAGCTGCCGGCCGGCATCGGCCACCAGTGGGCGGGACTTTCCTACGAGGAGCGCCTCTCCGGCTCGCAGGCTCCCGCGCTCTACGCCATCTCGATGCTCATCGTTTTCCTGTGCCTCGCGGCCCTCTACGAGAGCTGGTCGATTCCCGCCGCCGTGGTCATGATCGTGCCGCTCGGGGTGCTGGGCGTGGTCCTGGGGGCGTTGTCGCGGGGAATGCCCAACGACATCTACTTCCAAGTCGCGTTGCTCACCATCGCCGGGCTCTCCGCCAAAAACGCCATCCTCATCGTGGAGTTCGCCAAGGAGGGCTATGACCAGGGCATGGGGCTCGTCGAGGCGGCCGTCCACGCCGCCCGCCAGCGCCTCCGGCCCATTCTTATGACCTCGTTCGCCTTCGGTCTCGGTGTGCTCCCGCTCGCGCTCAGCAGCGGCGCCGGTTCCGGCAGCCAAAACGCGATCGGGACCGGGGTATTCAGCGGCACGATCACCGCCACGCTCCTGGGCGTCTTCCTCGTCCCCGTTTTCTTCGTCGGCGTGCTCAGCCTTTTCAAGGTCAAGCCCGTCGCGTCCGCGAAGCCTAAAGCGTGACCACGCCCGGCGCTCCGCCGCGCAGTTCCGCCGCCGCCTCGCCCAGCGCGGCGGCCAGCGCCCGCCAGTCGGCCTCCGTCGTCTCCCAGCCCGCGCTCACGCGCACGACGCGGCGCGCCTCCTCCGGCGTGTAACCCATCGCAGCGAGCACATGCGAAGGCCCCGCCTTGGCCGTCGAGCAGGCCGAGCCGGTGGAAACCTGGAACCCGCGCCGGTCGAGCCGCGCCACCCAGCGCGTGTTATCCGCGAACGGCAGGAGCAGCGACACCGTGTTCCAGAGGCGGTCCGCGCCCGCCGCGACCACGCGCGCGCCCGGCACCGCCGCCACGGCCGCTCGCTCGAACGCCAGCCGCCAGCCCAGCCGCTCCGTTTCCAGAAATACCTTTTTCTGCTCCGCCTCGGCGAGCGCGGCCACCAGCGCCGCGATGCCGGGAAAATTCTCCGTGCCCCCGCGATGCCCGTTCTCCTGCCCGCCGCCAGTCTGGCCGCGCAGCCCCTCGGCCTGCGCTCCGAGCTTGAGAAACCCCGCACCCTTCGGACCTCCGAACTTATGCGCCGCCCCGACCACGAAGCCGGCGTCGCCCAATCCGCCCGCCGGCAGTTTCCCCAACCACTGCGAGGCGTCGCACAGGAACGGCACGCCCGCCGCGGCGCAGGTTTTCGCGATCTCCACCCACGGCTGCAGCACGCCCGTTTCGTTGTTGGCCGCCATGACCGCCACCGCGCCGACCCCGCCCAGCACGGACGCGACCGCCGCCGGCACCACGACACCGTGCACATCCGTCTCCAGCCAGACTACGCGCCCGTCAAAATACTGCCGCGCCGCGTCGCGCACGCAGGGATGTTCGGTCGGATTCACCGCGATGCGCGCGTCCGGCGGCAGCGTGCGCGCCCAGTGCGCCAACACAAGATGGGCGCCCTCGGTCGCGCCGGAGGTAAAGACGTAGTCCTGCGCGCGGCCGCCTAGGAGAATCGCCAGTTTTTCCCGCGCCGCCTCGAGCCTGAGCTTCGCCTGCGCGGCGGTGCGATACGGACTCGAAGGATTTTGCCAGGACTCGTCTTGCGCCCGCAGCCACGCCTCGCGTGCGACCGGCGAGAGCGGCGTGGTGGCGTTGTGGTCGAAGTAGGACACACCGCAAAAGAAAATCCCAAACGCCCAAAGGCCAAACCTCAAATGGAAGGCTTGCACACGGCCCATGGCGGCGGCTTGCTGAAGGTTTTCCCATGAGCACACCCACTGAACAAGCCATCATCAAGACAGCCTACGGCGAGATGACCGTCGCCTTCTGGTCCGACGTCGCCCCGAAGACCGTCGAGAACTTCAAAAAACTCGCCAACGACAAATTTTACGACGGCACCGCGTTTCACCGCATCATCAAGGGTTTCATGATCCAAGGCGGCTGCCCCAACACCAAAAAGGGCGCGCGCGGCCAGCCGGGCACCGGCGACCCCGGCTACAAGATCAAGGCCGAGTTCAACGCCAAGGCCCACGTCAAGGGCGTGCTCTCGATGG
>JANXRL010000170.1 GCA_025352985.1 Verrucomicrobiota bacterium | reverse complement strand
ACGTCGCCCTTTACATCCGCCTCCGCGCGCGCGGCCATCGCCAGCCGCAACACCTCGTCAGGGATCGGCCCGGCGGCATTTTGGTGCAGCAACTCACCGGCTCCCGCCCAGTCTTTTTGGGCGAACGCCACCTCAAGTCTCGCCGTCTTGACCAAATCGTTTTCACGCAACTCCACCGGCAGCGAATCCACCCATAAACGTGCGAGACCGGCCTGCTTTTGACCATGCAGCCAGCGCACCAGCGAAACCACGTTCTCGGGAGAAGTTGTCGCTCTTTTTTCCAAGTCGGTCAGCAACTCGACCAACGGTTTCTTATCTCGCAGCAAAAAGAGCGTCGCCTGCGAGAGACGATCCGAAAACGTCGCATCCGGCAACTCCACGAGCTTCTCCGCCCAGGCCCGGGCACCAGCCCAGTCCGACCTCAGGATGGAGTCACCCAGCAATTCACGCAGCGCCTGAGCCGCCAGCTTGGAGTTTTGCGCCATGCCCGCCAGCTCCTGGCGCGCGGCCACCGCCACCGCCTTATCGGGATTCGACATCCGCACGGTCGCCAGGCTGATGCGCACCGCATCGCCTTGATCGGTCTTAACCACCGCGCTCAGCAATGCCTCCGCGACACCGCCCGAGCCCTCCATCATCGCATAAAGCGCGGCGACCCGCATGTAGCTCGACGCCTCCCGTTGCTCGGGTGGCACCGTGCTCAGCGCATCACGCGCGATAAACATATCCCCAAATCGCAGCGCGGTGAGCGCAAGCGCTAGTTGATCGTCAAAGGCACCATGCGTAAGAAACACCACTTGCTGACGTTGCAGGATGGCCTCACGAGCGCCGGCCGCCTCGGACATATCTGCAATGGTTCGCCACACTTCGGGACTGAGACGGTCCGCTCCCAACGCCACCTGCAAGGCGATCGACGCCTTGGAGAAATCTTTCGCCTTGAACGCATTGCGCGCCTGTTCGAGCGCCCGGTCCCGTTTCCAAGCAATATATTTTTGTTTGCCGGAGCGCAAAGTGTCAGGCACGAAGAGAAGTCCCACACTGATTACCGCCAAAAGCAAAAGCCCCTTCAAGACTTTACGTTGCCGCCCGCGCCGCGATCTGGATTTTAACAATAACATGGGGATAATCTTGCGTATACAAACCCCGATAATCGGATTATGGAAGAATTATAACAAAAAAGCACGCCCACAGAATGGGCGTGCTTAAAATAGCACCGTATTTGAACGCCGAGGAAATCAGGCAGCAGGCGCGACCAAGGAAGCTGATTTATTGCGTAAACGGCGAATCGCGATAAACCCGATCACCAATGCTCCACCAATCATCATGCCACTGACGGCGGGTTCGGGAACAGGAGAAAGGGACTGGGACGTAAAACTAACCCAGAAAGCCATATCGTTAACTCCAGCCCCACCAAAACGTGCGTAAGAAGAACCTAGAGTAGAGGAATATAATCCACCATCAACATAGCTCGCTCCACCAAGAGAAGACCCACCGTTATCGAAACCATACTGAACAACACTTCCAGTGATACTGCCAGTCGGAGCTGGATCCGTGCGCTGAACAACAAGGGCATAGATCGTATTGGCATCCAACGTAGCGCCAAATCCAGGTGCAGGCACCGCATTGGTGCCATAAAGCGAGAAGCCTCCACCGATAACCGGAGTAAATGAAGTCGAGGAGCCTGCCACAGGACCACCTAACAAGTTGATGCTGCCCGTGGTGGTATTACCACCCGTGCCAGTGCCGCTGGGTGTCCATGCATATAAAGCGGCGGTAAAGGTCGGATTAAACGTGGGGTTAGCCACATTCGGCGCCTGAATGTTAAGCTGGAAGTTGTAGGCGTAGAGCTGAACCGTGCCAGAAAGGCCCGGCGTCAAAAAAGTCTGCGCGACGAACGTGCCTGGGCTGATCGATTGGCCGGAACCACCATCCCAAGTGCCGGAATAGTTTTCCTGCGAATAACCATTGGCTGCGTTGTAAGCGCCACTATTGGTGCTCGTGCCGTCGCCGACGCCATAGTTGGTGATGATCTGGGCCTGAGCGGACAACCCAAGAAGGGCTGCGAAAACAAGGGTGGCGAGTGTGTAGCGCTTCATAAGAGTAATATGTTTTTCTGATAAGCAGTCTTTACGGCCGCCTTACATTCGTCAAGTAGCATCTGGGGGTTAAACCCTAGATTTTCTACTGACTCGACTGACCTTAAAAGCCAATAGAATCATAACCGTAACTATTCATCAACGCATGAGCTTACGGTATTTCAGCCGATGCGGCTGGTCCGCCTCCTTGCCCTTGCGTCGCTTAAAATCCTCCAGATATGCCGAATAATTCCCGCTAAACCAATGGACGTAACTGTCGCCTTCGAAGGCAAGGATGTGCGTCGCCACGCGGTCGAGAAACCAGCGGTCGTGGGAAACCACCACCGCGCACCCGGCAAACGTTTCCAAGCCTTCCTCTAGCGCGCGGATGGAGTTCACGTCGAGGTCGTTGGTCGGCTCATCGAGCAGGATAAGGTTGGCGCCACTCTTGAGCAGGCGCGCGAGATGCACGCGGTTACGCTCACCGCCGGAGAGCACGCCGACTTTTTTCTGCTGGTCAGCGCCGGTGAAGCCGAACTGCGCACAGTAGGCGCGGGCATTCATCTCGCGCGGCCCGAGCTTTAGAATTTCGTTACCGTCGCTAATCACCTCGTAGATCGTCTGCGCGTCGGGCAACGAATCGCGTGACTGGTCCACGTGCGCGATCTGCACCGTCGGGCCGACGCGCAATGAACCGGACTCCGCCTGCTCTACCCCGGTGATCAGGCGAAACAGCGTCGTCTTGCCCGCGCCGTTTGGCCCTATCACGCCAACAATGCCGCCGGGCGGCAGCGAGAAATCCACGTTCTCAAACAGGAGCTTGTCGCCATAGCTTTTGCCGAGCTTCTGCGCCTCGACCACGAGCGCGCCGAGCCGCTGGCCGGCGGGAATAATGATCTCAAACTCACGCTCCTTCTCGGCTACGTTTTGTTTGAGCATCGTCTCGTAGGCGGTGATACGCGCCTGTCCCTTGGCCTGGCGCGCCCGCGCGCCGGACCGAATCCATTCCAGCTCACGCGCCATGGCCTTCTGACGCCGGTCCTCGGTGCGGTGTTCGACGACGGCGCGCGCCTGCTTCTGATCCAGCCATTCGGAGTAGTTGCCCCTCCATGGGATGCCGTGGCCGTGGTCGAGCTCGAGAATCCACTTCGCCACATTGTCGAGGAAGTAGCGGTCGTGCGTCACGGCGATGATCGTGCCCTCGTAGCGCGAGAGATGCTGCTCCAGCCATTGCACGCTTTCGGCGTCGAGATGGTTGGTCGGCTCGTCGAGGAGCAGGATGTCGGGCTTCTGCAGAAGGAGTCGCGCGAGCGCGATGCGGCGGCGCTCGCCGCCGGAGAGGTGATCGACGATCTGGTCGCCGGGCGGACAACGCAGCGCGTCCATCGCCATCTCGACTTGCGGACCCACGTCCCACGCCCCGAGCGCGTCGATTTTTTCCTGGAGCTTGGCCTGTTTGTCCGAAACCGCGTCCTTCGCCGCGTCGTCTGCCGCCTCGGCGAGTTCGTCCCAAGTGGCGTCGTAGGCGGCGGTGAGATCGGTGAGGTGTTTCACGCCCTCGTCCACGCATTCGCGCACGGTTTTCCCGGCGGCGAGCTGCGGCTCCTGTTCGAGCAGGCCCACGGTGTAGCCGGATTCGAAGTGGACGGTCCCGTCGAAGTCCTTGTCGCGCCCCGCGAGGATGCGCATGAGGGAGGATTTGCCGGAGCCGTTGAAACCGAGGACGCCGATCTTCGCGCCGTAGTAGAATGACAGGGAGATGTCGCGGAGGATTTCCTTGCGCTCGATTTTCTTCGAGACGCGCATCATCGAAAAAATGATCTTGGGTTCGTCAGGCTTGGCCATGGGAAAGGAGCGTCTAGGGTTTTGTCGCAGTTTCAAGCCGCGCGAGAAAGGCCAGCGCCTCTTCCCGCGAGGCGCCGCACATTTCCTGCGTCGGCCGCAGGCTTGCGCAGAAGGCCGGGCGCCCGGGCTGGCCGAAGATCGCGCAGCGCATGTCGGGCAGAAGTTGCACGCAGCGTTCGCCGGCGCGTTTGCCGAGGGGCATCCCTGGAATCGGAGAGGTGATCGAGGGCGCGATGCAGCACGCCCCGCAACCGGAACGACAGGCTAGCATCTCATGCCCCAAGAGCGTGCCTTTCCGTTGGAGCGGCTTGTCCACACGACGCTGACGCGGTGCCGCCGCGCACGAATGAGCGCGTTGGCGAAAACGCGCTCCACCCTCGGGACGGTTGGCTCAACGCTCATTTTAACTGGAGCAAGACCTTCGCGCCTTTGCCCTGCACGGGCACGGGGGCGAGGGAAACGCGTTTCGCATCGATCTCGCCGCCGGCCAGCAACGCCTCGCGCACAAACCGGGCGCGCGCCGCCGCCAACTGCCGCAGGTCGTCGTCCGTCACGGCGATGTCGGCGGAAAGCAGTCGGCGCATATCCTCCAGCGCAGGCGTGTCGGAAACGCGCTGCACCTTCATGTCGCTCGACACGCTGACGATGGAGGTGGTCGGGACGGAGGGCTTGGGAGCGGGAGCGGCGGCGGTATAAGTCACCAGTGGTTGCCCGCGATAATAGGCGCCTGGCTTGGGGGCGGGCGGGGCCTTGGGCAACGCCACGGCCATGACTGCGCCGTCGGGCTTTTCGATCGCTCCGGCGGGAAACTTGGCCGCGAAAAACTCGCGCACGAAGCGCGCCTCTTCCTCAGGCGAGACGGCGATTTTATCCGGCGCAGGGGCGGCGGGGTTTTGCGCGGGCAGCTGCGTGCCAAGCCGGGCGGCTATCTGCTGGTCGAGCCGTTGCTGGCGCACCGCCTCGGTGTCGGCGATGGCATCATAGGACCCGGTGATTTCGAGGGCGAGCGCGGGACGGGACTGGAGGGCCTTGCGCAGCGTGTCGATTTTCCCGGCCTCTCCCTTGTGCGGAATGGATGCGCCGGCGGTGAAATTTTGGAATGCGAGTTCATCGCCTCCCCCCCCGAACATCGCTCCGATGAGCGAAAACGGCGAGGTCGCCGCCTTCGCGAGCAGGTTGACGATCACACGCAGCACAACCTTACCAATCTTGAAATTGGGATCCTTGAGACCGCCCTTCACGGGCACGTCGATGACGATGTTGCCGTCGAGGTCTTTCAGTAAGGCGACTCCGAGGCGGACGGGGAGCGGGGTGGCCTTGGGACTGTCGGTCGCCGGCCCGAGTGTAAACTGGTTTAGCGTGACGACGTTCGCGCTGTCCAGCTGGCCCTGTGCAAGGTGAATCTTAACGTCTGTCTTCAGGCTGCCTTGCGCGAGTTCGTAACCGGCGTAAAGGCCCACGTAAGGGGAAAGTGGCGACAGATCGACGCCCGTGATCCCGACCGTGATGTCGGTGGCGGCATCGGGCACGGGCGTGGCGGCGCGGGCGTTGAGTTTGCCGGTGACGGCGATGGAACCGGTGCCGTCCACCTTGCCGTGAAACTCGACATCAGCGCGCTGGAGATCGGCCGAGGAAAGCCCCGTGACCGTGCCGGAAAACGAGTCGAGCGCGATCTGCACGGCGGGCTTCACAGAGCGGTCGTTGAAGATGAACTGGCCGTTCGTGAGCGTGAATTTCCCCAGCGACCACACGGGAGCCGGAGCGATTGCCTTCGGGGCGGAGACGAACGAGACGGACTTCACCGGCGCGCTCGCGGCGGGGGCGGACGGGCGCAGCACGGTCGAGAAGTTCGAGGAGCCGTCCGCGCTGATCGCGCAACGCACGACGGGTTCGATCAAGTTGATCTCGGCGATCTTGGCGACGAGGGGCTCGCTGGTCGCGTCGATCCCGAGGATGTTGAACGAGGAAAATTTCGCGAAATCCCCCTCTTGCTTTCCATCGACCGCGGCGAACCTCGCCACGTTCAAGTCGCCTTGAAACGCAACCGCCGAACCCGCGAGACGGGCCTTGCCGTCCAGGGACACGGTGCCGCCGGTGATGCGCAGATTAAGAAACGGTTCGAGGTAGGGCGTGAGGCCCGCGAGCGGCAGCGTCGCGATCTTGAGCGTCACGTCGGCCGCGAGCGGCGCGCGCACCACTGAGCCTTCGACGGCGACTTCTCCACCCGGCGGCAGCATCGCGGAAAGCTTCACCGCCATCGGCGCGGCTCCTTCTGCGAGCGAAATATTTTTCACGGAGAGATCGAGCTTCTCGACGGTGCTTGTAGTGGGCGTCGGAGTGGTCAGGTCCTCGAGGTCGAAGGAGAGGCCGTTGATCGCAAACTCGCCGAGCTTCACTTCGGGCAACGCGGCCGGCGCCGGCGCAGCGGACGAGGCGCGCGAGGCGGGCGCAGGCGCCTGCGCGAACATAGAGAGCAGGTTGAGCGAACCGTCTTTCTCGCGGCGCACATGGATGCTGGGCTGGTCGAGCGCAATGCGTCTGATGACGGCCGATGGCTTCAGGCCGTCGGCGGAAAGCCCTTCGATCGTGAAAGACGGCACCTCAATCACCGGCGTGGTCGCGCCCCGCTCGGCGACCTGCAGTGCGGTGATTTTTACCGAGGCGTTGTCCAAGATGAAAATGTGCGGACCAGGTCCGAAATCGAGGGCGTAGCGCGCCTTCACGTCGATCAAGCCTCCGAGCACATCGGCCCGCGTGCGGTCGGCGTAGTAGGGCGCATATTTTTTAAGGGCGAGCCGACCCACGGCAAGATAGCCCTCCGAACGGACCGGATCAATCGAGAGCGTGCCCTGCCAGCTAAACGTCTCGCCCGCCTCAGTGACGGCGGAAAAGGAATACGGCGCGCGCGGGTCGCCGGCCGTGCGGAAACCCTCAAGCGTAAAGCTCACCGGCCCGACGACCGTCGCAAACGGCGAGGCGCGCGCATGGTCGGCGAAGCTCACCGCCGCCGAGCTAACGGCGAGTTTTTTAATGCGCAGCGGCCAGCCGGATTTGGCGGGGGCGGAGGGTGGCGACGAGGAAGCAGGAGGCGCGATGAGGTCGGAAAAGTTGAACGAACCGTCCTTCCTCAACTCCACGCGCCCGCTGAAACCGTCGAGCGCGATTTCCTGGAAGCGCCATTCGCCCACGAAGAGCGACCAGGAGTCGAAGTTGACATAGAGCCGCTTCCAACCGGCAAACGGACCGCCGTCACGGTCCTTGATCGCCAGCCCGTCGATGGTAACGGAAAACACGAGCGGATTTACCCGGACGCTCCCGATGGAAACGTCGCGGTGCAGAGCGCGGGAAAGCTGCTTGGTCGCCTCCGCCTTGATGACGGGTGGCAGGCCGAAAAATCCAAACACGACGAACACCGCCAAGACCACGCCCGCGATCAGCGTGCGGCGGCGGCGACGGCGGCCGGCTTGCTGCGCATGGGCCAGATCGGCGCGAATGTCTCGAATGCTGGCTGGATTTTTCACTGGCGGGGAAGATGCACGCCCCGTTCCAACTCGGCAAGCCGCCAGCCAGAAACCACGTCAGAGCGCGGCGAGCACGGCCTTGAGCTGGGCGGCGTGGTCTTTCGTGTCCACCTTCTCGATCACCGCGAGCACGGTGCCGTCCTTGGCGATCACGAAGGCGGCGCGCGCCGGGCCCTCGTAGGTTTTGCCATACATGGATTTCTCCACAATGGAGTCGGTCGCCTTGGCGAACAGGTCTTCCGAATCGCTCGCCAGCGTGTATGAAATCTTCTTCTTCTCGGCGTATTTCAGATGGGAGCCGCAGGTGTCGCGGCTGAGCGCCACGAGATTGTAGCCGAGTTTGGCGAACTCGTCGGCGTGGGCAGCGAGCGAGTCGTTCTGTTTGTCGCAGGAGCCCGTGTTGTTCTTCATATAAACCGACACGATGATCGGCTTCGTGAGAAGATCCTTGAAGACGACCTCTTTTTCGGAGCCGCCTTGGACAACCTTGAGCTTGAAGTTGGTTTTGAGCTTTTTGCCGGAAGAAATCATAGTGCGCCGAATGAGCGCGAACCATGATGCTCGTCAACGCGCCGGACGATTTTTTCCGGCAAGGACCGCCCCAAGCAATCAGATGTGCCGTGAATCGGCCTCGTCCTTTTTGACGTAGCCGGACTCCTGACGCTGGTGGTTGACGGCGTTTTTCTTGAGATAGGCCTGATAAACGTCGTCGGAACTCATGCCGAGCGTCTGCGCGAGGGACACGAGAAAGTGAAACAGGTCCACAACCTCGACCTTGGCGTTCTGCTCATCGAATTTCTGGTATTTCGCCCACCACTTCCAAGGCACGGAGTCGATCAGCTCGGCTGTTTCCTGCTGCATGGCCCGCGTGTAGTTAAGGATCCATTTGGTCTTCTCTTCCTCGGTGGCCGGGGGGAGCGTGACGCCGATCCGCGCATTGAGCGCTTCCTGCATGCGGAAAATTTCTTCGAGCTTGTCCATGGGCGGAGGTTTGGCTGACGGGCGGCGGGGATCAAGTGGCAAGTGTCGGCGCTTGCATTCCTTACGCCTTGAGGGGGCTAAATTAACAGTTGCGCCACGGCCCTAAAACGCCGACTTTTATCCCTTGTTGCCCGCGTCGAGCGCATCCGCACTCCGCAGCCGGCACAACCTCGCAGCTTCCGCCCTACGCGGTGAGCGCGATTAAACCCACAGATAAACATAGACATGTCAGATACATCCACGTCCGGTGGCACGCCTTCAGGGGCCCCCGCCGAGACCGCCAGCGCGCCTTCCGCGCCCGCCGCCGATTTCGGTGCCTCTTTTGGCGCCAACCGCGGTTCGGGCCTCGCGCGCGGCAAACGCGTCAGTCCGCCGGCCTCCGCGCCGGCCCCCGCCAGCAACGCCGCAGCCTACAAGCCCTCCGCAGTCCAAATCGTGACTTCGGCGAGCGAATACAAGAACCCGTTCGCCCCTGCGGACGAGGCTCCTGCGCCCGAACCGACCGTCGCCCCCGCGCCGGTCGCTGCTGTTGTCCCCCAAGTGGAAGCCCCCGCTTCCGCTCCGGTCGCGCCCGTCGCGGCCCCCGTCAAACCTGCCCCGGTCGCCGTGATCGAGGAAAAGGCCGAACTCAACATCCTCCCCCCCGCCGAACTCAAGCGCCCCGCGCAGAGCTGGGAAACGCCGGCCTTCCCTTACGAGGGTGACCGCGCTCCCTCCGCTCCCCGCCCGGCCGTGCAGGCCAAGCCCGTTTCCGCCGCTCCCGCCCCGTCGACTCCCGCCATCGGCGCACGCGACGAACGCGATGTCTTCCGCCCAGTGCGCCGCAGTGAGGTTCCCATGCTCGATTCCGCTCCCAACGCCAGCGGCCCGCAGGAACGTCGCGAAGGGCGTGATCCTCGCAACTCGCGTCAGTCCCGCAATCCGCGCGACTCCCGCCAGCCGCGTGATCCTCGCGAACAACGTGAACCGCGCCAGCCGCGTCAACACCGCGATCCGCGCGACTACGAGCCAAAGCCCTCATCCGGCCAACCCCAGCAATCCGCGTCCTCCGCCCCGGCCCCCAAAAAAGCGGGCGGTGTCGTCGGTTGGTTCAAGGGCCTGTTTGCTGCCGGCGCTCCCGCGACGGACAAACCCTCCCAGCCCGGTCTCCCCGGCCAGCAGCCTCAAGGGCAGCGCAGCGGCGGCGACGGCAACCGTCGTCGTCATCGCGGTGGTCGCAGTCGCTCCGGCGGTGGTGGTTTCGGCGGCAGCCCGCAACCGGGTGCTCCGAACATCGGCGCTCCCCGCCCCGAAGGCCACAACCCCAACCACGGCGGCCAAGGTCAGCACCACGGCCAGAGCCAGGGCGAACAAGGTCACGGCGGAGGCGGCGGTCGTCGCCGTCGTCGCGGTGGTCGCGGTCGCAATGGTGGCGGCGGCGCCGGTCCCCGTCCTGAAGGCGGCGCCGGTCCCGGTCCCGCCGCAAGTTAAGCCTAGTTAAACCTTGCCAAGGGCTCGCTCGCCCCGCGCATTTCAAAGGCGTCCGTTTCACCACGGACGCCTTTTTTATTTCCCTGTTTTCCCGCACGCGCACCGCGCTCCTTTTTCATGGCTGATCTCATCGTCAACGGCGGCAAGCCCCTCACCGGCACCATCATCCCCTCGGGCAACAAGAACTCCATCCTGCCCATCTTCTGCGCCACGCTCCTCACCGACGAGCCCGTGACGTTGAAAAACGTCCCCGACATCACCGACCTCAACAAGCTCGTCGCCTTCTTCCAATCGCAGGGCTCCCAGATCGACTGGAACCGCGACCTAGGCGAGATGCGCATCTGCCACGCCACGTTTAAGAGCACCCTCGAAAACGACGAGCTCCCGCAGGACATGCGCTCCACCGTCCTGCTCTACCCCGCGCTCCTCCTCCGCCTCCGCCAGATCGCCATCCAAGCCAACACCAAAGGCTGCTCCCTCGGCGTCCGCGAGATCGACCCGCACCTCGAAATCCTCTCCGTCCTCGGCGCCATCGTCAACGAAGGCGACCCGCTCGTCATCGGCCTGCCCCACGGCTTCAAAGGCGCCCGTCACTGGTGCGACTACATGTCCGTCACCGTCACGGAAAACTTCGCCATGGCCGCCGCCCTCGCCGTCGGCGAATCCACCCTCATCAACGCCGCCAGCGAGCCCCACGTGCAAGACCTCTGCGCCGCCCTCGTCTCCATGGGCGCGCAAATCGAAGGCCTCGGCACCTCCATGCTCAAAATCACCGGCGTCGAAAAACTCCACGGTGCCGAGATCGCCATCAACACCGACTACCACGAGATCGTCACCTTCCTCGCCCTCGGCGCCATCACCGGCGGCGAAGTTCGCGTCGAAAACGCCCTCCCCCACCACTTCGACCTCATCGCCAAAGCCTTCAAAAAACTCGGCGTCCTCATCGAGCATGAAGGCACGTCCGTCATCGTCCGCCGCAACCAGAAACTTGTCATCGAGACGCCCTTCACCACCAACCTGCTCCCGAAAATCGAAGCCGCCCCCTGGCCGTATTTCTCGGTCGATCTATTGCCGCTCATGATCGCCCTCAGCACGCGTTGCGAAGGCACGATCCATTTCTGGAACAAGGTTTACGAAAACGGCTTTTCCTGGATTCCCGAGCTGGCGAAATTCGGCGCACACGCCCTGGTGAGCGACCCGCACCGCATCGTGGTTTTTGGCAACCGCCCGCTCCGCCCCGCCGTAGTGGACTCGCCCTACATCATCCGCGCCGCCGTCGCCCTCTACATGGTGGCCGCCGCCATCCCCGGAAAATCCGTCGTGCGCAACGCCGAAATCATCAAGCGCGCCCACCCCCGCTTCGTCGAAAACCTCCGCACCCTCGGCGCCGAGGTGGAATGGAAGTAAACCCAAACATCCCGGATTGGTCACAGAGAACACAGAGCTCCGACACAGAGATCACAGAGTAAAACCAAATCCATGATACTCCGCATACACCGCAACCGTTCGCTGTCTTTTGGCCCTCCCAAAACTCTGTGTCCGCGCTCTGTGCCCTCTGTGACCCAATTCCAAACCCGCCTGTAATCCATGCCCGCTCCCGATAACAACAAAGGCCTCGGCTACATCACCTCGACGCTCGCCACGCCTGTGTCGCCCGTCGAAGCCGCGCTGCGCCCGCTCTCCTTCGCCGATTTCACCGGCCAGCCCAAAACCGTCGAACGCCTCCAGGTCATGGTCGGTGCCGCCAAACGCCGCGGCGATCCGCTCAACCACATCCTCCTCTCCGGCCCGCCCGGCCTCGGCAAGACCACGCTCGCCTTCATCCTCGGCAATGAACTCGGCAAAGCCGTCCGCGTCACCTCCGGCCCTGTCATCGAAAAAGCCGGCGACCTCGCCGGCCTCCTCACCAATCTCGAAGAGGGCGACATCCTCTTCATCGACGAAATTCACCGCATTCCGAAAACCGTCGAGGAATACCTCTACTCGGCGATGGAGGACTTCCGCCTCGACATCATGATCGACCAAGGCCCGAACGCCCGCAGCGTCCGCCTCTCGATCCCGCGCTTCACGCTCATCGGCGCCACCACCCGCGCCGGCCTGCTCACCGCTCCGCTCCGCTCGCGCTTCACGCTCCAGACGCGCCTCGACTACTACGACCACGCCACGCTCCACGGCATCG
>JANXRL010000163.1 GCA_025352985.1 Verrucomicrobiota bacterium | reverse complement strand
GCACCGGCGACCCCGGCTACAAGATCAAGGCCGAGTTCAACGCCAAGGCCCACGTCAAGGGCGTGCTCTCGATGGCACGGTCGGACAGCCCCGACTCCGCCGGCTGCCAGTTCTTCATCTGCCACGGCGACGCCCGTTTCCTTGACAAGCAATACACCGCCTTCGGCCAGGTCGTCGCCGGCGAAGACGTCCTTGAGAAGATCGCCAACCTCCCCACCACCCACGGCGGCGGCGGGGAAAAGAGCACGCCCATCGACCGCGTAGAGGTCGAAAGCATCCGCATCGTGGCGGCTTCCTGAGCGAATCCAAACGACTCACTCAAACCGGCTTCAGCGCAAGCGAAGCCGGTTTTTTAGTGCTTGGCGGCGAACAACGCGGGCAATGTCGCTTCGAAAGCCTTCAACTGGCTGGGCGTCACGCCGGGCTGGTGCCGCAGGATGGACAGAATATTCGCCTTGGACTGCTCCAAATCTACTGAATCCCCGTCAAGAATGCGGTGAACCGTGCCCACCAAACCCAGGGCATTGTCGCGTTTATCCACGATGATAAACTTGATCGCGGTGGAATAAAACTTACGCCCCGTGGAATCGACCGAATGCTGAAGCCTGATCACCGGAACTTGGCTTTCAAACAAATGCGTCTCGGCGGAATAGAAAGCTTCGGCGAGATGAGCGGGGAACAAGTCAAAGTCGGTCTTTCCAAGCACCTCAGATTCCTTGCGACCCAACTGGGCCAGATGCGAGCGGTTGCTGAAGAGAAAACGTCCCACTTCATCTTTGATGAACACAAAATCACGCACTTCATCGAGAATCGCGAGCAGGGGACCATTGCGTTGAGACTTAACGTAGGCCGCCAAATCGTAGGTATCGAGTTTTAGCACAGGGGATATGGGGTTGAAGCTGATTTGACTGATATGATCTCACCGACATGACGCCAAGAACTAACACGCCAACCGCGGGTCATTTGGCGTGAGACAAAGACTCGGACGGCGTTTCCTTATCCGGAGGCGCGGCTTCGGCTTGGTAAGCCGCGACGGCGAGCTGATCCATGATGAGACCGGTCACGCGACCAACCCCGACGCGGGCAAGCTGGCTGGCCGGATAAAGGTCCTGCGCGGCCAGATAGCTGGTCAGACTGGCGGCGTAGTTTTTCCCGTCTTCGTAGCGCCTGGCCTGGTCGAGCCGGCCGATAAAGTCCGCGACGCGCGGTGCCAACTGCGCCATGCGCTGGTTAAGCTCGACGTCGTCGGGCGCGAACGCCGTGGCCCCCACGAGCGATTCCCAAGAGGCAAAGGCGTTGTTTTGCGCGAGAAGTTCCTGCGCCTGCGCGAGGTAAATCTCAACGCGGGCCATGCGGTCGATCACGCCCTTGAGCTGCGGTCCGCGCTCTTGGTCGCTGAGAAACGCCACCGCCAGTTCGGCGCGTTTTTCGTAGATGCGGCGGTAATCCTTTCGCTTGAAGGCCTCGTCAAAAAACAAGGCGGCCTGTGTGCCCATGTTGGCCTGCGAGGCCATGTTGTCGGTGTAGGCCTTGATGGCGGGATTGAGCGGCCAGAGCTGGGCGGCCTTTTCGACGAACTCCTGCGCCTTGGGGTAGTCGCCGCCGGCGGCGCACTGCTGCGCCGCGCTGAGCGCGAGCGAGCTCATGCGCTGGGCGGAACGCACGGCGGCGTTTACCTCGCCGCCGCGAAAATCACTGGTGAGACCGGTGATCTCGTCGTTGATTTTCACCACCGCGTCGTAATCGCGGAGGTCAGCCAGCTTTCGCGCCTCGTCAATCTTGCGATAAAGCGTGAGCAACGACTCCTTGCGGCTGGTTTCGAACTGCGTGACCGAGGGCAGGTATTCGCCCAGAAAAAAGGTTTCCTGAAGGCGTTCCAGCGCCGCGACCTTGCGATTGTCGTCATAACTGGCCCGCACGGAAGCCATGCCGCTGTTCACATCGTTCATCGCCTCGCGCGCGAGAAACTCGATGGTCTCGACCGTGAAGGCGAGATCGCTGGTCGGCAGAAATGAAGCCAGGTCCTTTTTGCCCACTTCGAGATTCTGGTGGGAGCCCTTGAAGATAAAACGGTAGAAACTCGCCGCGATCAGGCAGTGCTGGAAGCGGCGCTGGAGAAACAGGCTCATGATCTGGCTTTGGAACTGGAGCTTGGCCTGCGTGACGGAAAGGAGGCCGGCGACGGAGAGCGCCTGGATTTTCGCCTCGGTTTCAGCGAGCTCGCGAGCGCGGAAGAGCTGGCCGGTCGGCCCAAAGGCATCTCCATTGCCGACCTGGCCGGTCTTGGGCTGCTGGCCGCCAGTATTGTTGTTTGTGCGGCCGTTGTTGCCCGTGTTACCCTTGTTGTTGGTGTTGGTTGTGCCGGTGGTTCCGGTCTGGGTGTTGGTGCCGGCGTTGGAATTGGTGGCGTTGCCGGTGCTGAGATTGCCCAGCAAGGCGGCGGAGGAAACGGAATCGGTCACCGAGCGGCCGGTCGCGGAGGCTATGGCATCGGCACCATAGACCACATTGCCCTGCTGCTCCTTGCGGATACGTTCGAGTTCGTTTTGGGCGACGGTAAGGGCCTGCTTCTCGTCGCGGATGCGCCAGGCGTTGAAGACTTGGTTGGCGACGCCGAGACTGTTGCCGCCGTCGGCATCATAATCGGAGGCGCGGTAAAGCAGTTTCCACGCCTCCACCACGTTGGCGGCAGCACCGTCGCCATTGCGGGTGGAAAGAAGCTCCGTGATCTGGTTCAGAGTGTCGGCATACGCCGTCTCGTCTTTGGTGGGAGGGAGCGAGAGGTAGCGCTCGAAACGGCCGCGGAAGACGCGGAACTGCCCAAGATCATAGCTGTGTCCCTTCCAGTTGAAGGTGCCGTTTTCGGGATTGATCGAGTCCGAATTGGTGTCGAAAGCCTGGCTGATGATCTTCAACAGCGTGCCGCTCTCGAGGCTGTTGATATTGAGCGCGCGGGTCATCGTTTCCGCCGACGAAGGCTTGGTGTCGGCCGCGTTCGCCATCTTGGCGGCGTTGCTTCCGGCGCTGACAGACTTGGCGGCTGCGGCCCCCGTGCCCATGGGGGACTCGTCTTGCGCGCCCGTCCGGGAAGCCATCGCTAGTCCGGCGGCAACGATCACTAACAAGGGGGTAAGGCGGCGCATGGTCACAGTTTTTCGAGTTGCTCGACGTAGAGTAGGCCGCCCTTGCGGACAGTGATGGTAAAACGATAACGCTGCGCGACCAGAAGATTGGTCTTGAGCGAATCGGCGATAAACACGGGCAGCCGCGCATCCTCCTTCAAGGGACGCACCGCGATGATCCGACCCACACCCTCGCGCCAGTTGAGCTGGGCGTCGATTTCGGCGTCCAGGCTGTAACGGTTGCCCTGCAAATTCTCGGGCGCCGCGACGAAAGCCCTCACCGGGAAAGGTTCGCCGGAACGACCGCAGCCGGCCAGTAAGGCGAGCGAACCAAGCGCAACCACAAGCAGCGCTGAACGAGAAACAAAACGCAAAAACAGGGTCGCCATAAAGGGGTCACTCCATCGCTAGGGCCAGCGTTTCTTCTGGCAACCCCAAAACAGGAGAGCCGCCCCGACTGCCAGATGCGCGCCGAGCACCGCCACGGCGCCAGCCGGCGGGGAGAGCCAGCCCTTGTCGAGCATCACCACCGCATCGTAAAAACGCGACTCGGTCATCGCCATCAAATACCCCGCCCAACCCCAATAGGTCGCGATGAATGGCCGCACCGTCCACACCAGCGCGGGCGGCAGGGCGAGCACCACGCCCGAAAGCGGCAGTTGAAAACCTACCAGATAGATCGAAAGCAGCGAGGCCTTGTCCGGCGATTGCAGCACGGCCGACAGACCGAGGCAAACCACGCTCATGGAAGCGCCAACCGCGCTGAGGACGGCCAGTTGCGGCCACCACTCTCCGGGAAACTGACAGAGCAGTTTCACGAAAACCGTCATCCACGCCCCCTGCCCCGCCCCCAGCAACGCCACATAAATCAACTTCGACCACGCATACGCCGACGCACGCAGACCCGACATGCGCTCCTTCTCATAAAGTCCGCGCTCGGCGGCGATCTCACGCGCGCCATTGTTGCTTCCCATAAGGCACAGCAAGATCACCTGAAAAATAATCAGCCCGGAAACCAGCGTGGCCGTCTCCGCCGCCGATTGCCGGTAGGAGGCCCGCGCCTGCAACGTCTCCAGAAATCCCCCGACCTGATCGAGCGCCAGCCCCTTCATCTGCGGCAACCCGCCGAGTGCGAAAATCACCACAAGACAGGGAAAGCCAAACGTGATCGCCAGCGTGAGGACCACGTAACCGCGGTCGCGCCACATGAGCCGCAGGCGGCGTTTGAGCAGGGTGCCCAGCTGCGACAAAGCCGACGGACGAAGCCGCTCCTGCGGAGGAGGCGGCAGCGGCTCCTCGGCCTCCGTCTGCATCAGCCGGCGTTCGGATTCCACCCAGCGTTCCTGCCAATGATCCCGCGACCGCTCGCTGAGCCGGTCGTAGAGTTCCAGCGCATCCACGATGGCGAAATGCGCCAGCATGGCCGGCAGCGCCCCCTGAAAAACAACCGCCCCCTCAAAGACCACCGTGACGGTGTCGAACTGCGAGAGCTTCGCGAGATTGTGGATGACGCACACCACCGTCTTGCCGCGCTGGGCGACGAGCGCGCGCAGCACCGCGAGAATCTGGTCCTCCGAGCGCGGATCGAGCCCGCTCGTCACCTCGTCGCACAACAGGCACGTCGGATCCGTGGTGAGTTCCAAGGCAAGCCCGAGCCGGCGCAACTGGCCGCCGCTGAGTTTTTCCACCAGCGTGCCGCCGCGTTCGGCGAGGCCCACCAGCTTCAACAACTCGCCGATGCGCGTCTCCACCGCCGCGTCATCAACCACCTGGTAAAGGCGCAACGCACACGCCACCGATTCGGCGACCGTGAGCTTGCCATGCGCGATGCTGAACTGCGGCGCAAACGCCACCTCGCGCAGCAACGCGTCGCGCGACACCAGCGGACGCCCGTGCAGGAGGATCTCCCCTTCGGACGGCAGGATATCCAGAATCCCCTTGAGCAGAGTCGTCTTCCCGCAGCCGGACGGGCCGATCAGCGCGTGCAAGCCGCCCGAACCAAAACGGGCGCTGGCACCATGGACCAAGGCGGTGGCACCGAGACGAGGACGAACCGTGAGATTGCGACAGGCGAGCATGGGGTAAGCGGTAAGACGTTATGACCGCGACGCCGGTGACGGGCCAAGCTTCATTTGACAGCAATCGCCGACTTCGCCGCACTCGACGCAACCTTGATCCAAACCAGCGCCATGATCGACGATTCACCGTTTGTCCCCATCGTCTGTTCGCTGCTCATTCCCATCGTCGTATGCCTGTGGCTGAGCCTTCGCCTGCGGCGCCGGTGCCGCCTGCTTCACGATCTTCCCACCTCCAAGGTGCGCGGGGCGTTCATCGGTCTCGTTGAACTCAAGGGCGCCGCGGAAAGCGAAAGCCCCTTCACGAGCTATCTGGCCGGAGCCGCCTGCACCCTCTACAACTGGCACGTCGATGAACGCTGGTCGCGCACCGTCACGGAAACCACCACCGACAGCAAGGGGAACACCACGACCACCACTCGCACCGAAAGCGGTTGGAGCACCGTGGCCAAGGGTGGCGAGAGCGCGCCTTTTTACCTGCAAGACGACACTGGCGCGCTCCTCCTCCGTCCCGACGGCGCCAAGATCGAGCCGCGCACATTGTTTTCCGAACAGGTTTCCCGGAGCAGTCCACTTTATTACGGCAAGGGCCCCGACACCTCTGTAAGCGACTCCGATCACGTCCGGCGATTTGTTGAAACGGGCATCCCTTTGCATGCTGCACTCTTCGTGGTCGGACCGGCCCGCGAGCGCGCCGACGTGGTCGCGCCGGAAATCGCCGCGCAACGCGACGCCGCCCTGTTTCTCATCTCCACCCGCTCAGAGGAAAAAGTCCGCTCCAGCCTCAGTGGCTGGTCTTGGTTCTGGTGGGTTCTCGGTCTGCTCATCGCGGGTGGTCCGCTGTGCTTCATCGTATATTCCGCCTCGGACTTCCGGCTGCCCTCATCTTACCTTTACGGCACGGCGGCGATACCCGTGTGCTACCTGATCGCGGCCGTAGCCGGCTGGGTCTGGATGGTTTACAACGGCCTCGTGGGCCTGCGCCAACGCGTGCGCCAAGGCTGGTCGCTCATCGACGTCCAACTCAAACGACGCCACGACCTCCTGCCGACGCTCGTCACGACCATCGCCGCATTGAGCGACCACGAACGCGACGTGCAGGAAGCCGTGGCCGCCCTTCGCACCCAAGCCACCGCAACCCCGCCCGGCGTGACCGGCGCGGATTTCGAGGGCGTGGCGGACCAACTGCGCGTGGTCATCGAACGCTACCCGCAACTCACCGCCCAACCCGCATTCGCCTCGCTGCACAAAGAGCTCGTGGAAACGGAGCAGCGCGTCGCTCTCGCCCGAACCTATTACAACGACATCGCCACCCACTATGCCACACGGCTTGAAATCGTCCCCGACCGCTGGGTCGCCCGTCTGGGTGCGATGACGCCTGAGCCGTTGCTCGCCGCCGCCAGCTTCGAACGCGCCGCCGTGCCGGTGTCGTTTGCAAAATAAACCCGTGCCCAAGCGCCTCCATCTCATCGTCGCCTGCTCGGAAAATCGCGTCATTGGCCGCCGCGGCGGTCTGCCGTGGTCGATTCCCGAGGACACCGCGTTCTTCCAGGAAAAAACCCTGGGGCAAACCGTCATCATGGGCGCGCGCTCCTTCGGCGAATGGCCGAGCTGTGTGCGCGGCCGCGACGTGGTCGTCGTCACCCACGCTGCCGCCTCATTGCCCGCCGCCATTCACCCCGCCACCAGCCTGCCCGAGGCCATCGCCAAGGCGCAGACGTTGCGCGGGGACGTTTATCTTTGCGGCGGACAACGCATCTATGAGGAAGGCTTGCCCCTGGCCGATATGCTTCACCTTACGCTCGTCCACACCGAGATCGCCGACGGCGACACGTTTTTCCCCGACTGGCGCATACACTTCGCCCAAGAGATCGCCCGACGCGAAAGCCGCGACGCCCGCTGGCGCTACACATTCCTCACGTTGGCGCCATGAAACCTAGCGCAGGCCCGCGTGGGCCTTCGCCACCTCGGTATATTTGGCCGCCATCTTGAGCAACCCCTCCCGCTCGGCGACGGAAAGCGGGCGCACGACTTTAGCGGGCGAGCCAAAAACAAGCGATCCGGGCGGACACGAGAAGCCTTGCGGCACCATCGAATTGGCTCCCACCAGACTGCCCGCGCCGATGCGCGCCCCGTCGAGCACCGTCGCGCCCATGCCGACGAGGCAGCCGTCTTCCAAGGTGCACGCGTGCAAAATCGCGCTATGCCCGACGGTGCAATCGTCGCCTACGACGACGCCGGCGGCGTCCGACAGGTGCACGACAACATTGTCCTGAAGGTTGGAACGCGCGCCGACCACGATGGCGTTGATGTCCGCCCGGAGCACCGCGCCGTAGAAAACGCTGCTGCCCGGTCCGAGCGCCACGTCCCCGACCACCGTGGCGTTCTTAGCCACGAAAACCGCTCCGCCCACGTCGGGCGTTTTGCCGAGGAAACGCGCGAGCCGTTCCTGCACGCTCATTTCTTATACCACTCGCCGTTATCGCGCTGGAGCCAGACGCCGGCAGCGCTGCCGGCGGCAATCTGCCGGGCGCGGGCCTTACCCACGGCGTCGGCAGTTGCGCCCGTCTTCTGGGCCAGCGTCGCATAGACGGTGGCGCGATCGGCATTCTCGGCGGCGGCGACCCCGCCGTCACTGCCGGAGCGAACCGCAAGGAAGCCGCGGTTGTCCTCACCAAGCACACCGGAGGTTTTAAGCGCGTCGATCTTGGAAACACGTTGCTCCATGCGTCCGCGCACGGCGCCGAGATCCTCGGCGCGAACCGCCGAGACGGTGACGAGCAGAACCGACACAAACAAAATGCGGGAGAACAAGGTTTTCATGATGCTCACGGTTGGACGGTTGGTTTGATGGTCGTGGATTTCTTGTCGATGTCGCCGAAGAAGTCGTCGAGCGCCTTGTCCACCTTCACGTTAATATCGACGGTGGCATGGACCTCGATCGGATCCAGCCTGACATGAATGCAGCCTGTGAGGAAGAGCGCGAGGCCGAGCGGGATAAGGCAACGGATCATAAAGTGAGTTGATGTTGTTGGACGTGTGCTGGCAACGAAAGTTTCCTCAATGCATCCCAAAAGAGAGGTGGTCGCTCATGCCCAGTTTAAGCACCTGCGAAAGCGGGCCGGCGACGTTGATCGTGAAGACCACCTTGTCCACCACGCTGCCAATTTGCTCGGGACGGGCTACCACCTCGACGCTAGCCGAGCGCCCGCGCTCATCGCCTTCGGGTGTCAGGAGGACCTTGAGCGATTGCACCCGCAGGGGAATCTTGCCCAGTTCAATCTCGGTCAGCGTGACATAGGCTGGATTGGCGGGCGCGAACCACCGGGAAAACGGCTTCGGCAAACCGGGTATGAAGACAAAACGGGCCGGGACACGCGCGCTCAAAAATCCAGGCTTGGGCGCAAGCCGGAGAGTCGTGGGCTCGATCTCGTCCAGAGATAGGGTTCCGTTTCCGAAGTGCAACCCATCCGCCTCGCTCCAACTCAGACCGACCTCGCCATCGACGCGACCGCGCGCATCGGACAACATGGTGGGCACCAGTGCCACGACGTCCTGAAGGCCGACACGAGTCATCCGCAGCCTCACGTTCAATGCCATCGGCGACAACGACACCTCAAACGGATCGGCCTCCACCGTGCCGCCGGCAATTTCGATTCGCGCCGCCGAGACCGACGCCGCACGTGTTCCGTCGAGAACCACCGCCACCGATAGATTCCGCGCACCAAAACGGTCTGTGCTCATCGTGCGCACCGCGAGCGTCACTGGTATCTTTCCATCGGGAAGTGCGGCCACTTCCACTGCGGCGGCGATGCCAATTCCTTCGAGCGTCCAGCCCTGCCCTGCATGTTTGATCACACCGTCGCGTAGAGAAAAGTTCACCAACCCGGTCGGACGGCCCTGGCGAAT
Source organism: Verrucomicrobiota bacterium (assembly GCA_025352985.1). Lineage (GTDB taxonomy): Bacteria > Verrucomicrobiota > Verrucomicrobiia > Opitutales > Opitutaceae > Rariglobus. The sequence continues at coordinate 12,396 of JANXRL010000163.1, read as the reverse complement.
GAGCCCTTCGCCTGAAATCAGGACGGGGCCCTCGCCGGACAGCCCCGCCATCTGCTTACCCAAAACGGGCGCGAGTGCCTTCGCCCAAGGCCCGATCTCGACGCGCCCCTCCTCAATTCGCCAACTACCATCGCCCGTGGTGGCATTGACCGTGGCGGATACACGCAGGTGAGTAGCGAGATCTTCAACGCGAAAGGAAAGCGTGCGTTCTCCCGTCGAAGACACGGCAGGAATGAATGTCCATGCGAGCTGCGGACCGCCTTCTCCCAGCGGAAACAGTTTTCCGCGCAATTCGCCGCTCCAGAACGGCAGTTTCCAATCGTCGGCGTGCGCGGGCGTCAAGGCCAGCGCCAGAAGCAGCAAAGTCATCCAGCCTGATCGGAGCACAAACAGTCGCGACACGCGCAAGGGCATGGGCGAAACACCTGCGCGTGGCTAGCCCAATGAAGCGCAGAATCACGGGTGAGCTTTTGTCTGTGTTGACCTTAGGCCTTTCAAAGTAATGTCTGTGGTCGCCATCCTCATGCCAAAGCCCAAAGCAGATTTTTTCAAGGAGCACATCCTTCCGACGATTATATGCATCGGCGCAGCCTTCGCAATTGGCCAGTCTTCATGGTGGCGACATCTCGAAAGCAACAACGCCCTAGATCCGGCGACCCAACTTCGCACGCATTGCCAGCCACCGCCAGATCAGCGTGTTGTCACCGTTGGGATCGACTTGGATAGTGTAAATTTTTACGGACGATGGCCGTGGAACCGTCGCGTTCACGCTCAGTTCATGTATGCCCTTTCCTTCGGCAACCCGGCAGTAATGGCTTGGGATATTTTGTTCACCGAAAAATCGAACCAGCAAGCAGACGCCCTTCTGCAAGCGGGCGCGGGTGAACTCCATCAAAAGGTGGTTTTTGCCGCCCAGACTTCCGACGAAGATCCAAACTACGGACAAAAGCCAGATAACCCTAATTGGCACGAGGCACCAAAACCGGAGTTGGACCCGCCGCTTCAACACGTCGAAGGCGATCTGCAGAAGCTGCCGAACTCGAAGTTCGCCCTCTGGCCAATCCCCGGCCTTCAGGAAGTTGGCCGCACCGCGTTCGTCGACACGCCCGCCGACTCAGACGGCGTTCGGCGACACGTGCCGATGCTTCAATGCGTTAATGGCAAAGTCTACCCCAGCCTCTCTCTGCAAACCTTGATCATCTACTGGAATCTGAAACCAGACCATGTGCGAGTGGTAATCGGCGACGCGATCTATTTGGCCTCACCCACCGTCAAACGCCGTATCCCGATCGATGATCGCGGATGTTATTTCATTAACTATCGCTTCGGCATCAAAGGTGCAAATTGGCTCGGTTATTTCCTAACCAACGACGTCTACACGAAGCAGTATCTTAGCGATCCTCAACCCCCACCAATCTCCAACAGACCCGATATTGCCGGGAAAATCCTTTTGATCGGTCTGGTTGCGGAGGGATTGGCAGACTTCGGGCCGACTCCACTCAGCTCTGTGACTCCTCTGGTGCTCGTTCATGCGAACGTCCTCAACAACATCTTGCAAGAGGACTACGCAAAACAGAGTCCAATCTGGCCGATACTACTCGGCGCGTTTGGATTCGGAGTGATCGGCCTAGTTTTCTTCCCGAAGCGGAGGCTTTACCAACAGGGACTGTATGCGATCGGCCTACCGGTGGCTTATCTTGGATTAGCCACTTTCCTTTGGATACGATTCAGCCTTTGGATACCCATGCTCTGGCCGGTGCTTAGCTTTGGCGTGCTTCAAATATTCATGATCGTGCGCCAGCTCGTAAGGGAGCAGCGCGCCAAGCAGCAGATCAAGGGCATGTTCGGCACCTACCTCTCGCCCACCCTCGTAAATCGCATGATCGAGTCCGGCCAGTCCCCCCAACTGGGCGGTCACAAAGAAGACGTCACCGCCTACTTTTCCGACATCCAATCATTCTCGACGTTTTCCGAGATCATCCCACCCGACCAGTTGGTTGACCTGATGAACGAATACCTCACAGCCTGCACTGACATCTTACAGGAAGAGTTCGGCACGTTGGACAAATATATCGGCGACGCCATCGTAACCATTTTCGGCGCCCCGCTCTCGTTGCCCGACCACGCCCTGCGTGCATGCGTGGCTAGCCAGCGCATCCAGCTCAAGCTAGGCGAACTGCGCGAGAAATGGCGCTCAGAAGGTTCAAAATGGCCCGAAATCGTCTGGAAAATGCGAACGCGTATCGGCCTGAACAGCGGCGAGACCATCGTCGGGAACATCGGCAGCCGCACCCGCTTTAACTACACCATGATGGGCGATAACGTGAATCTCGCCGCCCGCATGGAATCCGGCGCAAGAAGTTGGGGCGTTTACACCATGTGCTCGGGCGCCACCAAGGCCGCCTGCGAGGCGGCGGATAACGCCCGCGTAATCTTTCGCCCGCTCGGACGCATCGTGGTAAAAGGCCGCAACACCCCCGTCGCCATTTACGAAATCGTATGCCTTAAGGAAAACGTCACCGAACAGGTTCTCGAATGCATCCGTATTTTTTCCGAAGGCTTGGGAAAATTCTACGCCCGCGACTGGACCGCCGCTCATGCGCTGTTCAGCCAGAGCCTGCCCCGGGAACCAAACCAGCCAGGAATGACCCCCGGTGTAATGAGCAATCCGTCGCTCGTTTACTTGGATATGGTGAACCATTATCAAGCCAAACCGCCTCCTGAAAGCTGGGACGGAACCCACGTGATGATGGAAAAATAAACCGGGCGGCCCTTACTTGGTCAGCCCGTGTGATTAGGCGGCAGACACTTGTTCGTCGATAATCGCGAGATTGCGATCAACCGCATGCAAGTAAGGATTAGTTCCATCCGGCAGCGATAAGCTCTGGTAAACGCTTTCATATTCCCCCTTCAGTTTGGGTAAAACAAAGCTGCTCCAAAAACCGCTCGTCTTCGATTTGAGATCCTTGACCGACCGGAAAACGCGCTGGTCGGTCGGCACGCCATTGAAATCACTGGCTTCTTCAAACTCAGCAAAAAGACTGGGCAGTTTGTCGGGATACCCGGGATCCGCCATCTGCCCCAGATAGTCGGCCGTGGCGACCATGCAGCCGGTCAGACGAGCCACATCGGAGTTGAATAAAATCTGGTCTATTTTACTGGTGACACCCGTGCAGAGGATGGCGTTTTTAATACCCTCTATTTCTGAAGCCTCACATCCGAGTTGTTGCAAAAAAACGTCCGCCATGGCGCAACTGCGGACGACATGAGTCGTCGTATATTTGGCTCCCGTCCCTTCCACGTCATCGGCGGTTTTCAGATACCCGATATCGTGAAGCATGATCGCCGCGTAACCTAACGTGAATTCCCTGGGGCTAAACACCGGGGTATGCCCGTGCTGAACACGCCCCTTCGCCAAATCAATGAAGCACTGCGTCGCAAACTGAGTATGTTCTAAATTATGATACTTCAGATCGGCTTTCTGGTAACCGGGATGGCGTCCAGCAAACAGCGTTTCCACCAACGTCGTCACCTCATCGATGATCAGAAAGGGCGCATCGGGTGCGATTATGCGCAGATGATTTCTGGCCCGATCCGCTGTCATTTGCGCCGTGCAAGAAGGGGTAAGCATGGGGAAAATTAATCTGGATCAGCGAGATAAGCGATGCTTCTAATGCGATACAAACCGGGGCAATCGCCTGAAGGGGCTTGAGCAAGCCGAATTCCCTCAGGCGATGACAGGATGCCAATAAGACGAACGCCTTCGTTACGGGCAGAACTACGCTGACAAAACGGTTTCGGTCCCATCAGGGCACCGGGACGGAAGGCAGGCTCCATATTTGGTCCGCGTATTCCCGAATGGTGCGATCACTGGAGAACTTACCCACGCGAGCCGTATTGAGAATGGCCATCTTGGCCCAGCGGCTCGGATCGCGATAAGCCGCATCAACCCTCTCATGCGCCTGAATGTAAGCCCGATAGTCGGCGAGAACCTTGAAAGGATCGCCGCCATCCAGCAGGCTGTGATGCAAGGCGCCGAAAGGCTGGCTCTCCCCGGGGACAAAGTAATTCGACCCCAGCCAGTCGATGACGGCACGTAGTTCCTCGTCCGACGAATAATAATTCCACGGGTTGTAACCCTTGGCATCGAGGGCTTCGACATCGGTCACTTTCAGTCCGAAGATGAAGATGTTGTCGTCGCCGACCTCCTCGCCGATCTCGACGTTGGCTCCGTCAAGGGTGCCAATGGTAAGCGCGCCGTTGAGAGCAAGCTTCATATTACCAGTTCCGGAAGCCTCCTTGCCAGCGGTGGAAATCTGTTCGGAAAGATCGGCCGCAGGCACGATGCGTTCGGCGAGCGACACGCGATAGTTGGGAAGGAAGGCGACCTTCAGTTTGCCGCCGATGCGGGGATCCTTGTTGATGTGGTCCCCGATGACATTAATCGCACGGATGATGTTCTTGGCGAGATCGTAGCCGGGGGCGGCCTTGGCGCCAAAGACGAAGACGCGAGGCACGATGTCGAGCGAGGGGTTCTGGAGCAGACGCCGGTAAAGTGTGAGAATATGCAGCAGGTTCAGATGCTGGCGCTTGTATTCATGCAGGCGCTTGATCTGCACGTCGAAGAGAGCGTCGGGCGAGACCTCCACGCCGCACTCGGCCTTGATGACGACCGCAAGATCTACTTTGTTGGCCCGCTTGATCGCCATGAACTCTTTCTGGAAGTCCTTTTTGTCGGCGAATTTTTCGAGGCCGCGAAGGACGTCGAGATCACGGGCCCAGACAGTGGGTGATCCGAGTTTTTCGGTGAGAAGCGCGGCGAGGCGGGGATTGCAGTCGAGCAGCCAGCGGCGCGGCGTGATGCCATTGGTCTTGTTCTGGAATTTGCCTGGGTAGAGCGCGTCGAACTCGGGAAACAAGTCTTTTTTGAGAAGCGCGGTGTGGAGCGCAGCCACACCGTTGACTGCGTGCGAGCCGACGACGGCCAGGTTGGCCATGCGGAAGGCTTTAGAGCCGCCCTCCTCCACGATCGAGCACACGCTCTTCTTATGGTTGTCGCCGGGCCATCTGGCCTCGATCGTGTCGATGAGGCGGCGATTGATCTCGTAAATGAGCTGGGCGTGACGCGGCAGCACGCGGGAGAAGAGGGGCACGCCCCACTTTTCGAGGGCTTCGGGCAGCAGCGTGTGATTGGTGTAGCCGAAGGTCGCGACCACAATTTTCCACGCGCGATCCCAGTCGAAGCCAGCCTCGTCAAGGAGGATGCGGAGCAATTCGACCACGGAGACGGCCGGGTGCGTGTCGTTGAGTTGCACGGCGACTTTCTCGGAGAAATTGTCCCAGGTGTTGCCGGCAGTGCGGAGGTGGCGACGGATGATGTCGCGCAGAGAACAGGATACGAAAAAATATTGCTGCACGAGGCGCAGTTCCTTGCCGTTCTCGGTCTTGTCGTTGGGATAAAGAACCTTCGAGACAGTCTCGCCAATGGCCTTCTCGCGGACGGCGTCCACGTAGCCGCCGCTGTTGAATGCCACGAGATCGAACTCCTCGGTGGAGCGCGAAGCCCAGAGGCGCAGGAGATTCACCGTCTTGGTGCCGTAACCGGCGATGGGAATGTCGTAGGGAACGCCGAGAATGGTCTTGGTGCCCACCCACGAGGCGCGGTAGTTGCCGTTGTCGTCGAAGACGTTTTCCACGCGCCCGTAGATTTTGACTTCGGTGGTGTATTCGGGACGGACGATTTCCCACGGCGTGCCGAAAATCATCCAGTTGTCGGGATGCTCAATCTGGACCCCGTTGACAAACTCCTGCTTGAAAAGGCCGAATTCGTAATGGATGCCGTAACCGATGGCGGGCAGATCCAGCGTGGCCAAGGAGTCGAGAAAACAGGCCGCAAGGCGGCCAAGACCGCCGTTGCCCAAGCCCATATCCACTTCGCTTTCACGGACGACTTCCCACTCGACCCCGAGCTCCTTGATGGCGGCGCGCGCATCCTCGTAGAGACCGGTGTTGTAGAGGTTGTTCTCGAAAAGCCGCCCCATCAGATACTCAAGTGAAAGGTAGTAGAGACGGCGGACATTTTCCTTGTTATGCTCGGCTTGCGTGGCGATCAGCCGGGCGAGGATCTGCTCGCGCACGGCCATGGAGGTGGCAATCCACCAGTCACGCGGCTTGGCGGTTCCCGTGTCGCGGGCGAGTGTGTAGATTAGATTGCGAAGAATGGCCTCTTTGATCGCGGCGACCGGATCGTCGCCGGCTCGACGCTGAAGCGCGGCGGGAGCGGTCGCGGGCTGCGCAGCGGAGCTTTTTTTTGTCTTGGATGAGATAGAAGGCATCATGCGTTGAAGGAGTTGAAGTTATAACAACAAGAACCGTGCCATCCGATAAAACGGAAGAAGGTTACCTTGTTTTGGCCAAATTATTGGAGGGAGGGAGTTAAAAATGAAATTTCGACGATTTTATTTTTGGAACCGTCGGCCGATTTCCCCATGGCTGAGTTCGACATAGGTGGGCCGTCCTCCGGGGCTGGTCAGCGGGGCGCGGCAGGCGAAAAGTTGCTCTACCAGCGCATGCATTTCCGAGTCGCCTACGCCATCGCCTAAACGCACCGCCTTGGTGGCCGCAAGTCGGGCCAACTGCTCGCGGGCGGTGTCCACGGCGCGATCTTGCAACCGGCCGTCTCGCAAAGCACCGAGCAACTCGCGCACGAAGGGCTCCGCATCCGCCGGCTCCATCCATGTCGGCATCCCCTCGATGCGGAAAAAATTCCGGCCGAACTCCACAACTTCAAAACCGTGCCCGTTCAGGAATTCCAAACGGGCGAGCAACAGCGCACTGGCAACGGGGTCCAGTTCAAGCGGCACCGGCAGGAGCAACCGCTGGCTGGGCACGGTTCCGCTTTTAAATTGATCCTGCAGCCGTTCAAACCAAATGCGCTCGTGCGCGGCGCGGCGGTCAAGCAGCACCAGACCGGAGGCAGTTTCAAAAAGCGCGTAGCTGCCATGCGCCAGCCCGAGCCAGCGCCAGGCGTAGCTGCTGGGAACCGGAGACCGGAAACCGAAAACCGGGGACTCCGGCAGCTTCGCTGGCGTGGGCACCGGGACTGAAAGGTGGGTCGCTTTGTCCCCGACGCGCCGCTCGGCCACCGCCGGCGGAACAGACGCGAGCCGAAGCAGAACGACAGGCTGCACCACGGCCGCGTTTTCTGGTTTCCGGTCTCCGGACTCCGGTTTACCCGCCAGCTCCCGCAGCCGCGCCAGCACGCTGCGGATGACGAATCCCCGCACGGCGGTCTCGCTACGGAAGCGCACCTCGCGCTTGGCCGGATGGACGTTCACGTCCACGGCGGCCGGGTCGATTTCCAGAAACACAAACGCGAGCGGATACCGCCCCTTCGGCAGTGACTCGTGATAGCTTTCGATCAATGCGTAGTTGAGCGCACGGCTGTCTACCGGCCGCTGGTTGATGAAGGTTATCATCTCGTGCCGCGTCGTCCGCCCCGTTCCCGGACGCCCGATCAATCCGCTCAAACCTATTCCGGCTTCGCTCGCATTGATCGGCACCAGTCCCTCGGCGAGTTGCTTGCCAAAAATCTCCGCTACGCGTTCTGCCAGTCCCGCGCATTCCGGCGAACGGAAAATCACGCGCCCATCCTCGATCAACGTGAACGCCACCTGCGGGAACGCCAGAGCGTATAGCCGCACGCCCGCGATGATGTGGGCGGCCTCGGTCTGGTCGGTTTTTAGGAACTTGCGCCGCGCAGGCACGGAATTGAAAAGCTGGGCGACTTCGATGCGCGTGCCCACCGCCCGTCCGCAGTCGCGCACGTGCGCCATCCGTCCGCCATTCACCAGAATCTCCGTGCCCGAGTCGTCCGCCTTCTCGCGGGTTTGCAGCGTGAAACGGGAAACGCTCGCGATGGACGGCAGCGCTTCGCCGCGAAAACCGAAGCTCGCGAGACGGTTGAGATCGTCGGCCTCGGATATCTTGCTAGTCGCGTGCCGTTCGAGAGCGAGCAGCGCGTCGTCGCGTGACATGCCGTGACCGTTATCCTCGATGCGCATGAGCGAACGTCCGCCATGGCGGAACTCCACCTCGATGCGTGTCGCTCCCGCATCGAGGGCATTCTCGACGAGTTCCTTTACCACCGCCGCCGGACGCTCGATCACCTCCCCGGCGGCGATCTGGTTGGCGACCCGGTCGGACAGGATGCGGACTTTTGACATGGGAATATTTTCTAGGGTAGGACGACCTCCGAGTCGTCCTAATCGGGCGATCCACACGGAGGTGGCCATCCCTCGTTCAGCCGAGGAGCTTCTTCCAGCGGGAAAACTGTTTTTTGATCTGCGCCGGTCCGGGCATGCCCGTGCCCGTGCGCATCGCCATGGCACGCTCCAGATCAAACACCACCGCCCAGTCGTCACCATAACCGGCGTGAATTTTCTTCACTTCGGCGGTCGGCAGCTTGTCGAGGGGAAGCTTCAGCGTCTCGGCAAGCTTCACCACAGAGCCGACCGCGTGGTGCGCCTCGCGGAAAGGCACGCCGCGCGCCACCAAATAGTCTGCGAGATCAGTCGCAAGCAGCGCAGGATCGGACACTGCCTCTGCGCAGCGCGTCCGGAAAATCGTCAGTCCGCCGATCGTGCCGCTAAGGACATCGGCGCACAGCACAGTCTGGTCGAAGCTGTCAAAAACCGGCGGCTTGTCCTCCTGAAGATCGCGGTTGTAGGTAAGCGGAAGCCCTTTCACGAGGGTGAGCAAGGTGTGCAGGTTGCCCTGGAGCCGCGCCGACTTGCCGCGAAGAAGTTCGCAGGAATCGGGGTTCTTCTTCTGCGGCATAAGCGACGAACCGGTGCAAAACGTGTCGGGCAGGTCGATGAACTTGAACTCCACGCTCGACCAGATGATCAAATCTTCCGCGATGCGCGACATGTGCACGCCGAAGAGCGCGCAAGCGGAGGCAAACTCAATGTAAAGATCGCGGTCGGCCACGGTGTCCATCGAGTTTTGCGTGACGCGCGGACGACCCTTGGCATCGACGAAGCCCAGTTGTTTCGCGGTGAACTCGCGGTCGATGGGCAGAGTCGTGCCCGCAATCGCGCCGGAACCAAGCGGGCACCAATTGGCATGATCCGCCACGACCACGAAACGCTCGCGATCACGTTCCAACATCTCGAGATAGGCGAAGAGATGATGGGCCAAAAACACCGGCTGTGCACGCTGCAGATGGGTGTAGCCGGGAATGAGCACGTGTCCGTCGCGCGAAGCCACGGCGAGCAGAGCCTTTTGCGCGCCCAGAATCTTGCCCGAGATCACCGCGCAGGCGTATTTGAAAAACAAGCGCATATCCGTCGCGACCTGGTCATTGCGGCTACGCGCGGTGTGGAGCTTGGCGGCGGCTGGCACGTTTTTCGTGAGCGCCTGCTCGATGTTCATATGAACATCCTCGAGCTGCGTGCTCCACGAGAACTTGCCCGTCGTGATGTCCGCTAGGACGGCATCGAGCCCTGAATGGATAGCGTCACGTTCTTTTGCCGTGAGAATGCCCACGTGCGCAAGCATGGCGGAATGGGCCTTGCTGCCGGCGACGTCAAACGGAGCCAGCCGCCGGTCGAAAGACACGGACTCGCTGAACTGCAGCATCAAATCAGCGGGGCCGGCGGAAAACCGTCCGCCCCAGGTCGCTTGGGATTTCTTCGCCATAAGGATGACACAGCACAACGCGCCCCGCCCGCCCTGCGCAATGCGAAATACGGGACAGCCCCGCCCAACTTCAGTGCGTCCGCACGCACGCACGCTTTACTTCGGCCACCGCCTCTTTCAAGGAAAACGGTTTGGGGAGAAAACCAAACGCCCCACCCTCGAGCAACTTGGTCTTCAAGTTGGGCTCCAAGTGCCCGCTCATGACTACGACGGTGACCGCGGGCGAACGCTCCTTGATTTTACGGAATGCTTCCCAGCCGCTCATCCGGGGCAAACCCAGATCGATCAGCACCACGGAAATGGTCGTCGCGTGGGCCGAAAATAAATGAACCGCCTCCATCCCATCGCGGGCCTCTATCACCTCGAAGCCATGGTGCTCGAGCGAATCTTTGACAGTATGCAGAATGGTTTCTTCGTCATCGACCAGCAGCACGGTAAATTTCCCCGCAGGGACTTCGAGCGCAGGGGAAACAACCGGTTCCGGCGGCGCATCCAACAACGCCGGCAGGTAAAGCCGGAAAACCAGAGCCGCGCCGGACCGGGCATCCACTTCGAGATGCCCGCGGTGGCCGGCAAGAATGCCGTGAACGACCAACACCGAGAGATCACGTCTTCGTTCGGCAAACCAGATGGCCTCATCCCACAGGTCTTCATTTTCCTGATCGGCCAGCTTGAAGGCGGCAGGCTCGGCGCGCAGCGCCAGCATTACATATTCGGGCTGATGCGCATCCGTAAACTTCGCCCGCACCTCACCGCCTGCCACTGCGCACACCTCGACCGTCATTCGTCCGCCCGTCCCGATCATATCGCGCGCTTTTTGACCCAAATTGGCCAAGGCGTGATGAAAATGCTGCGTATCCAACGAAACCACCGGGAGGCCATCTTTGATATTCAAGTTGAACTCGATCCCGGTGGTAAGCGTTTCCCCGGTCATGCGATAAAAATCACGCGCAAAGTATCCCAGGTCCGTCCGCTGGAATGCCATCTCATCCCGACGCGAAAGATGAAGGGTTTGCCGGATCAAATTGGCGGCGCGCCGCACGGCGTGTTCGATGCCGACGACCGCAGTGTTAAGCCGCGCAGGATCGCGGACCGAGTCCTGTAGGAATGCCGTGTAACCAAGTATGATCGAAAGCAGATTGTTAAAATCGTTGCTGATATCGGCCGCCAAAGCGGAGAAATTTTCCGCGCGTTGATGCTCCCTCAACAGTCCCCCCTCCTGCACCTGACCAGCCAGATCGATCAACGATGTGAGCCTGAAAACTCGGCCATCAGGTAAACGCACCCGCGTATCGGTGACATGCGTGAAAAGCGGCCGCCCGCTTTTATGCAGATAAACCATGCCGGCCATAGCCGCATTATCGCCGTTGATGAAAGCCGTGTGTGCAAATGAACCCTGCACGGACGCCTCCGGCCGTGATCAATCCCATTGAAGATGCCCCCACTAACTCTTCCACCATTCGACCAACCGTCGCGCAAAACGCGTCATTGACCGCGACGATCCGCCCTTCTGCATCCGTCAGGCACAAGCCCAAGGAGGCCGCCGACCAGAACTCGGCAAGCAGACCCGTCAATTCTACGGGCAACTCTCCAATTTTTGAAAATTTGGGCATAGAAATGGGCGCGCGATCCTTCATTGCCCCCAGTTAAACACGACGGGCTTGTCGATCTGCGGATGCAAACTCAGATGCACCGGACAATGGTGCGCCGCATGTTCGAGAAGCTTGCCCATTTCCTCGGTCTTTGGGATGGGCAGCCAAAGCTGAGTCGCCAAACGCACGATGCGACGAGGCGCGTCGGCGGACATTTCTTTGGTCACTTCAAATTTCAAGCCGTTCAACTCGACTCCATGTCTGCGCGCGACGATGGCCATTGTCGTGGCAATGCAGGTCGCCAACGAAGTGGCGGTCAGATCGGTGGGGGAAAACGCTTCCCCGCGCCCTTGGTTGTCTTTGGGGGCATCTGTTACGAGGATATTTGCCGACGGCCCGTGGATGGCCAGACAGTGGAGATCACCTTGATATTCGCCTGTAATTTTGACCATGGCATCGAAGCTCAAAATTTTTGCGTTTCTAGCAATAGCCAAAAGCAGGATTAAGGAAATGGCGCGCCCGGCGGGATTCGAACCGTGCGAGTCAGCTGCATAAAGGCGTTTTTGAGCAAAACCTAGCAAAAGCCACCCGCTACGCCGCTATAGCGATACGCTCACTTTTGGAGCGTGGAAAGGGCCGCAAGTGATGGCTCCGTTTTCCGTCGTCGCCCCCGGTGCAGGAGAGGCTTTTTCCGCCCTATCAAAGCAGGGTTTTAAGGCGTTTCGCTTCGTGGGGCATGGGATCGCGACGGTTAACTTTCCTCGCGGATTCATTGCCCATCAATTCGCCCACCTACCCCTCACAGTTTGGGCGTTGCGCGCCGATCAAGCCGCCGACGCCGCCCTTCACCAGTTAAACACCGTAGCGCCCGCCTACCGTTGGAGCGTTGGAGACGCACCGCAGAAACAGGAGGTAGGCGCGTGAGTCCGTCCGTCAAAGCTTTCCCGTTTGAGGCTGGAAAGTCCGCCAAGATCACCGTGGAGAAGGTCAACCGCTTCGTGTCCACGCTCAACGCGGCGGGATATGGATGCGCGCTTTTCGCCCGCGATTTCGCTGCGGGAAAATTCACCGTCACGGTTGATGCGTCCGGCTATTCCGTCTC
>JANXRL010000100.1 GCA_025352985.1 Verrucomicrobiota bacterium | reverse complement strand
CCGATGCGGAGCGGGGCGGCTTCCAGACTGAAGAAGTGTTCCTCGGTGAGGCGGGCGACCAGCTCGGCGCCGAAGCCGTGGGTGCGGCGGCCTTCGTGCAACACGATGAGGCGGTGGGTGCGTTCGAGGGAGGCTTTGATCGCGTCGAGTTTCAACGGGGCGAGGCCGCGGAGGTCGAAGAGATCGAAGGTTTTTTCGTATTCGGAGGTGAAGTAATCGCAGGCTTCGAGGGCGGGGAGCGTCATTTCGCCGTAGGTAATAAACGTGGCGTAGTCGCCGGCGCGAAGGCGTTTGGGCTGCCAGACGTCGCGGTAGTTGGCGTCCCAGGACACGGCGTGTTTGCCGCGGCGGTAGAGGCCTTTGTGCTCGAAGAGGAGGACGGGGTTGTTGTCTTCGTAGGCGGCGAGGATGGCGTTGAAAGCATCCTGCGGGGTGCTCGGGTAGATCGCCTTGAGGCCGGGCATGGAGAGGAGCATGGACTCCAAATCTTGCGAGTGAAAGGAGCCCATGGTGAGGCCGCCACCGGTGGGGAGGCGCAAGACCAAGGGCGTGGCGGCGCCGGCGCGGAAGTGATAGGTGGCGGCGTTGAGGGTGATCTGCGTCATCGCGTCGGTGCAGAAGTCGGAGAACTGGAATTCTTCGATAGGGCGGTGGCCGTTGAGAGCCATGCCGATGGCGTAGCCGGTGCAGGCGCTTTCGGCGAGCGGGGTGTTGAAAACCTTGGCGCGGCCGAAGTCCTTGAGGAGGCCGTCGGTGACCTTGAAGGCGCCGCCGTAGGTGCCGATGTCCTGTCCCATGAGCATCGACTCGGGACGTTCGGCGAGGACTTTGCGGAGGGCTTGGTTGATGGCTTGGGCCATCGTGACCTGTTCGGCGGCGGCGGGCGTAGCTTTCCACGGGAGCGCGGGGGCGTCGGGGGCGAAGACGTCGGCGAGCATGGAGCCGGGCGCGGGGCGCGGCACGGCGAGGGAAATCTGGATGCAGGCTTCGAGGTAGGCGTGGAGCTCGGCCTCGATTTTTTCGAGGGCGGCGAGATGGCCGGTGGCGACGAGTTGGGCACGGAATTTGGGCAGCGGGTCGGCGGCGAAGAAGGCGTCGGATTCGCCGGGCAGGAGGTAGTCGCAGGTGTCGTAGGCGGCGTGTCCCCGGAGGCGGAGCGTGTGGGCCTCGATCAGGATGGGGCGCGAGGTGGTGCGGACTTTTTCAATGGCGGCGGCGAGGGTGCGCGTGGTGTCGGCGATGTCGCCGGTGGCGTCGAGCGAGAAGCCTTCGATGCCGTAGCCGGCGGCGCGTTTCCAGAGCTCGGTGCCGGCGGCGAACTGTTCGCTGACGGGCGTCGAGTAGGCGTATTGGTTGTTGATGACGACGAAGACGACCGGGAGGGAGAGGAGGGAGGCGAGGTTGAGGCACTCGTGGATGTCGCCGGTGCTGGAGCCGCCGTCGCCGAAAAAGGTGAAGCCGACGGCGGGCTTGCCGAGGCGGCGCTGCGAATCGGTCATGCCGAGGACGTTGGAGAGCATCGCGCCGAGGTGGCTGACCATCGGGAGCGAGCGGTTTTTAACGTCGCCGTGATGCACGTTGCCCTCGCGGGCGTGGGTGGGGCTGCCGGCGTTGGCGAAATACTGGTTGAGGTGGTCGCAGAGGTGATCGCTCCAGATGAGGTGTCCGCCGAAATCGCGGTGGGTCCAGGAGACGACGTCGATGGCTTTGTCAGCGAGGAGCGCGAGGGGGATGGTGAGACCTTCGTTGCCTTGGCCGCCGGTGACGGTGCCGCGGATGAGGCCCTGGCGGAAGAGGTCGAGGATGCGGTTGTCACCGGAGCGGGCGTAGTGCATCCAGGCGTATAGGCGCAGGAGGGCGTCGGTCGGGTTCTGGTCGAGCTCGGCGGCGCGCAAGTCGCGTTCGGAGAGGATGGCGGGAGGTGTGGGAAAAGCCATGTCTAGACCGTGACGGTGAGGAGCGCGCGGGGAGTGGGCAAGCGATAGATTTTTTGGAGGGACGAGAGGGGGCGGACCGGGAGGTCC
>JANXRL010000124.1 GCA_025352985.1 Verrucomicrobiota bacterium | reverse complement strand
GCTCGCCGTCGAGCACGTCGTAGTGCTGGGGCACGATGAGGCGCGGGTTCAGCCGCAACGCCTTTTCCAGACTGGCCGGAATCAGTTCGGGCGCGCTGTTCAGGATCGGCGGCGGCAGGTGGACGTTGAAAAAGTAACTCGCAAACAAATCCCCGCTGAAAAGCACGCCGCGCCTCGCGCTGTAAAAACCGCAGTGCCCGAGCGTATGCCCCGGCAGATGCACCACGCGCAATCCGCCCCAAAACGGCAGTTCGTCCCCGTCGGCGATGAACCGGTCGATCTTCACCGCGCGCCCCGCCCGCAAAACCGCGCGGCCCGCTCGTTCCAACCGGTCGCACCACCGGTTTACGCCCGCATAGGGAAACGTGCCGTCAATATGCGCCTGCTCCGCGCGGTGCGCGTAAATCGGCGCCCCGCTCCACTCCCTCGCCCATGCCAGATTGCCCGCATGGTCGAGGTGCCCGTGCGTGAGCAGGATGGCCTTCACATCGGCCGGGGTCAGCCCCAGGTGCCGCAGGCGGCGGCGGATAAGCCACGGCTCCCCGATCAGACCGGTGTCGAGCAGCACAACCTCCCGATGCTCGCCAACGAGCAGGTGGCAGTTCCCCATCACGCCCCGAATCGTGTGAACGCCCGTCACGCGACCGCCTTTCCCGCCAGTTCCCGGCACGCCTTGAGGTCGAGTTTCCCCGTGCCCAGCACGGGGATCTTTTCCACACGGATGACGGTGCGCGGCACCCAAAGGTTGGGCATGCCGGCCTCCGTTAGCTTGGTGCGCACGGTATCGGCGGTGATTTCATCGCGCGCGCTCAGCAGCACGAGCTGCTCGCCCTTGCCGGGGTCGGGCACGCCCACGACGACCAGAGCATAGCTATCTGCTTGATCGATGGAAAACGCCTCCACCAACCTCTGCTCGACAGTGCCATGTGGCACCATCTCACCGGCGATTTTTGAAAAGCGCGACAGCCGTCCCTCGATGGCGAGAAACCCGTCGTCGTCGAAGCGCCCTAGATCGCCGGTAAGATACCAGCCGTCGTGAAAGACGGAGCGCGTCTTATCGTCGTCGCCAAGATAGCCGGAAAAAATATTCGCCCCCCGAAAAGCGATCATACCTGTCTGACCGGCCGGCACGGACTGCTTCGTCTCCAGATCAAGGACGCGTGCGGTCATGCCGACCATCATACGCCCCACCGTGCCCAGGCGCTTGCCGGACTGGTGATCCGCCGTATCGGTCACGATGAGCGGATCGGGCTGGTTCACATTGGTCGCGGGCGACGCCTCGGTCATGCCGTAGCCTTCCATGATCTCCAACCCGAATTTCTCCAGCACGCCCTGATAAAGATCCATCGGCATCTTCTCCGCCCCCGATACGAGAATCTTCAACGTCTTCAACTCGTGCGCCTCGCCCTTCTTCAGGATCGGCCGCATGAACGTGGGCGCGCCGACCATCACGGTGACCTGCTCGTCGCGGATGGCGTCGATGATTTTGCGGGTCTCCAGCGGGCTTGGCACCGTGACGGAGCGGCAGCCGCGGATGAGCGGATACCACAGGTTCACGGTGAAGCCGAAGCTGTGAAACATCGGTAGGCAGCTGAGCATCACCGCCGACTGCGGCAGGATGGAGAGCGATGAAAACTGCCAGCAGTTGGCCAGAATGTTGCGATGCGAAAGCGGCACGCCCTTCGGCTCTCCAGAGCTCCCGCTCGTAAATAGAAGTCCCGCCTCGGCGCGGTCGCCATGCTTGGGCAGGTCAAGCAACCGGGCGACCATCTGGTTGGGCAACACCCACGCCGCCACGAACCAAGGCAACAACGCGCGTTTCCCGCCGATTTCCATCATCGTCTTTCCCAGGTCCAGCGTGCGCTCCGGCCAGGGAAAATCCGCGATCTTCGCGCGCAGCACATCCGCCGAGATCACCGTTTTGACGCCGGACATCCGCAGGCTCGACCCGATGGCGGAGCGTCCGGCCGTGAAGTTGAAATTGACCGGAACCTTGCCCGCGCAGACCACCGCAAGGTTGGCGATCGTCGCCCCCGCGCCGGGCGGCAGCACGATGCCCACGCGCGGCTCGGACACGGTGCGTTTGAGATACCGCGACAATGCGGCGGCGGCCGCCAGAAGCTGGGCGCCCGTCAGAGGACGCCGCGCGACGGTGCGATCTACGAGCGACACATGACCGGGCCGGCGCACCAGCCCTCGCACGATTTCGCGGCCGAGGTGACGCTTGAGTTGTGGACGCTCTTCAAACGCCTCGCACCCGAGATCGAGCAAAGCCTGCCGAACACTCACCCGGTCGGCCTGTTTCGCAGGAATCGGCGCGCCCCACGCGACAAAGACGGCGGTGCGCATAATGCGCGGTGATTTGAAGAGGTATTTGTTTTCAGAAAACGAGAACACAGAGCCCCACAGTCCGTCGTGCACCACGGGCACGACCGGCACGCCGGCCTTGCGCGCCATCAGCTCGAACCCGCGCTCCAGCTTCATCAGCTGCCCGGTGCGCGAGATGGATCCCTCCGGGAAAATGAGCACGAGTTCGCCGGCTTGCAGCGACTTCGCAACGTGCCGCGTGGTCTCAAGCGCGTTTGCAGGAGAGACCGGGATAGTGCCCGTAACCTTGAAGGCCAGACGGTAGAGCCAGTTCAGTTTCATGAACGCCTCCGAGCCCACGAACCTGATCGGGCGCGGACAGGCGAGCTGGAGCACGATCGCATCCATGTAGGAAAGGTGGTTCGCCACCAGCAGCGCACCTCCCTCGGGCAGGCGCTCCGCTCCATGCGAGCGAACTCGATAGAGCAGGCGAGCCAGGCAAATGACCGGAGCCGCCAGAATCCAGGAAACGTAAGTGCGACGGAAAAATGAGGATGTGGAGGACATTGGGACGAAAGGGATAGGGAACGCTTATTCGGGCAGACGCCAGGAAACCGCCCCGGCCTGCAATGATTTCAAAACCGTCAGCGTGTCGCGGAGCTGTTTCTCGCCCACGCCAGCAGTGACCTGCGCAGCCACCTTGGCGTAAAGCGGCTGGACTTTGGCCCACAGCTTGCGGCCCGCTGCGGTGAGCGAAACGCGATAAACGCGCCGGTCCGAGGGATGGTCGGTCCGTTTCACCAACCCGGCTTTTTCGAGGCGGTCGAGCAGCCCGGTCACGTTGGAGCGGTCCACCACAAGGATGTCGCCCAATTCGCGCTGGCTCAGCCCGTCGGCGGACGCCGCGAGAACGTTGAGCACGTTGTATTGCGCGGCCGTCAGCCCATAGGGACGGAATAGCCGTTGGCTTTCGCGGAGAAACGTGTCCGCCGTCACCATCACTTCCTTGGCCAAATCGTAGCCCGGTGTCGTCTGCATGGACACTCATTGTGATAACGATTGTTTACATGTCAACTATCTTTTCGCCATGACCTCACGTCGCGGGCGAGCGCGGCGAAGCTCGGGAAATCGTTCTCTAGGCGGCGCAAGTCGCGGCGCTGGCGACGCACTTCCTCCACCGCGCGCTGCGTCTCCAGTTGGAGATTCGGGCGGTCGGTGCCATAGACGCGAAACTTCAACTGCGCCCGCGTATAGGGAAGCTGTCCCGAGCGCTGGCCCTCATTCCACGCGCCTTCGGTCACCTGCTCGTCGAGTCCGCACAGA
>JANXRL010000195.1 GCA_025352985.1 Verrucomicrobiota bacterium | reverse complement strand
CCGGCGACGAAGCCCGCGGTCGCCAGGTCGCCGCCGCCGTGGCCAACTACTATAAGCTCCGCGAGCCGCTCATCGACGAATGGCTGCGCATCAGCGATTCCGAATTCGGCTCCTCCACGAAGGACGCAACCGGCACGGTCGTTAATCTCAACGGCGCCGGCGCCTCCACCCACTGGCGCAACATCCATGGCCTCGTCGCCCACATGAACCTCGCGCTCTCGCTCGACTTCTCCGGCAAATGGATGACCGCCGACCAGAAGGAAACCATGCGCCGCGTCATCGCCAAGGCCACCTACGGCCGCCGCAGCTACGGGCAGGATGCGCCCGTGCGTTTCCGCGACGTCAACTGGATGGGCTGGGACCTCCCGCACTACCTCGCCGTCACCGCCATCGAGGGGCTGCCCGGCTTCGACCCCGAGGCGTCCGCGTCCGGCGCCGAGAGCGTGCGCGCTTTCTGCGACTGGGGCATCGACGATTCCGGCGTCGTTTTCGAAAGCGACGGCAAGACGCCCGGCAGCTTCCAGTTTATTTTACTGTCGATGACCACGCTCGCCCGGCGCGGCGAAAACCTCTTCGGCCATCCTCATTGGCGCAAACTCCTCGACGGCCAGATCCAGATGACCTCGCCCTCCGGTCGCGTCATCGTCAACAGCGGCACGCAATACTCCCCTTATAGCCGCCAGGAATTTTCGCTCCAGCTCACCAGCGAGCTCAAAGGCTTTTTCCCCGGCGACCGCCGTCCCGACTACCTCGTCACCAAGGCCATCAGCGAGCCGGGCCAAGACACCGACGAGTATCATCGCGCCTGGCCGCGCGCCGATTTCCCACTGGAGAATTACGCGCAGACCGTCGCCTCGCGCTCGCGCCTGCGCCTGCCCAGTGTCACCTATCCAGGTTTCGTTCGAGGTATCCTCTACGACGGCGACACCGTGCCCACCACACGCGCCGACCTGAACCTGCCGCTTGATTTTAACGCCCCCACTCAAGGCGTATTTTCCAGCTACAGCGACCGCACGCCCGACGCCGTGTGGATGAACCTCTACGTGCGTCCGCACCACTATCTCGGCGCGGGTCACCATCATGCCGACGCGGGCATGTTCCACTTCTCGGCGCTCGGCGTGGACTGGTTCACGCAGTCGCCGTTTTCCCAGGAATACAGCGGCAATTTCTACGATCTCGTTCAGGTTGACGGCAAATCCGAGCCGTATCCGGTGCCGGGGTTCCCCTCTTCCGGAATCCTCGGTTACAACGGCGCCGCCACCTACCTCGGCGCGACTTCCACGCCGCTCGCCGCCGTCGGTTCCGCCGACCTCACCTACGCCTACTCGTGGCGTTGGCTCACCCAGCCGCCGCAGGTCTGGTCCGACGAGTTGAAGGCGATGGGCTGGGAGTTGGAACCCTCCGCCGAAAACCTCCGCATCTGGGCCGGCACCGATCGCTACAAAATGCGTCCGTGGTGGAGCAACTACACCTACTCGAATTACATCCCGACCAGTCGCGCGCCGTTTAACCCGATGCGCCACGTCTTCCGCAGCACCGGCCTCGTGCGCGGCGCCCACGCTTACGGCTTCGTCGTGGACGACCTGAAAAAAGACGACGCATCGCGTCTCTATCAATGGACCGCCATGCTCAACGGCGGCGTTTGCCTCGCCAACGTCTCCGGGCTCGCCGCCAACCAGCTCGCACTCGCTTATCGCGCCGGCGATCCCGTCCCGGCCGATCCCACGCCCAAGCCTGTCGTCGTGCCCGCGCCGGGCGAACCGTTGCTTCTGGTCTGCGCGCTTGGCCTCGACGCCAGCGGCGACGCGAAATTGCCCCTCATCCAAGTCACGCGCCCTGCCGGCCCCGCCGACAAAAAAGGTGCGTCCCAGTTCTTCGACCGTCTCACCGTCAATCTACAGGCGGTCGAAGCCCGCTTCCGCGTCCTCCTCATCCCCGTTCGCGCGGGCGGAGAAATTCCCCGCGTGAGTTTCGACCGTGCCGCGCAGACCGCCGCCGTCGCCTGGAAAGACCAGACCGACGTTTTCTCCTTCACGCAGGGCTCGGATGGGCGCACCCAGATCGAAATTCAGCGCGGCGCCAAAACCATCCTTAAAACCAATCCCAACAACTGATCGCCCGGCTCGATTTTAGCCCTCCGCCTCTCGCCCATGAAAATCCCCGTCACGCTGTTAGCCCCCGTGTTACTCGCCGGAATGTGTGGGCCGCTACGCGCGGCTCCGGCCGCCTACGCGCCCACCCTCGCCGAAAAGGCGTTCACCAACACGGAGCCCACCGCTCCCGGCAAGTTCGCGCCCTCGTGGGAATCGCTCTCGCAGTATCAATTCCCCGAGTGGTTCCGCGACGCGAAGTTCGGCATCTGGGCGCACTGGGGGCCGCAGTGCCAGCCGGAAGAGGGCGACTGGTATGCGCGGAACATGTATTCCCAATACAACAAAAAAGGGGAGCCCAACGCCGCCTACGCCTACCACGTCGCCCACTATGGCCATCCCTCGGTTTTCGGCTTCAAAGACATCATCCCGCTGTGGAAAGCCGAAAACTGGGACCCCGCCAAACTCCTCGGCCTCTACAAAAAAGCCGGTGCGAAATACTTCATGGCCCTGGCCAACCACCATGACAACATGGATACGTGGGACAGCAAATACCAGACATGGAACTCCGTGAACCTCGGCCCCAAAAAAGACCTGATCGCCGGCTGGGAAAAAGCCACGCGCGAAGCCGGTTTGCGCTTCGGCGTCAGCGTCCACGCCGCCCGCGCCTGGGGCTGGAATGACGGGACACTCCACTCCGATAAAGACGGCCCGCTGGCCGGCGTGCCCTACGACGGACACCTCACCGCCGCCGACGGCAAAGGCAAATGGTGGGACGGCCTCGATCCGCAGGACCTCTACGCCCAGAACCACGGCCCCAAGGACAAGCCCAGCGCGCCCTACATGTTGAAGTTCTTCAACCGCACGATGGACCTCATCAACAAATACCACCCCGACATGGTTTATTTCGATGACGACATCAGCCGCGGTCTGCCGCTCTACAACGACGATCCCACCATCGGCCTCCGCATTGCCGCCCATCTTTATAACACCAACATGGATCAACATGGCGGCAAACTGGAGGCGCTCATCGCCGCCAAAAAACTCAGCCTCGACCGCCGCAAATCACTCCTCTTCGACATCGAGCGCGGCGGCGCCGACGAAATTCTGCCCGAGCCTTGGCAGACGGATACGTGCATCGGCCAATGGCATTACAGCAAGGCAATCGCCGCCCGCGACGGCTACAAAAAAGCTCCCGAAGTCATCCGCATGTTGGCTGATATCGTGAGTAAAAACGGCAACCTGATGTTGAGCGTCCCAGTGGCCAGCGACGGCACCATCGACGTCCACGAAATCCAGTTCCTTGAAGACATGGGGGCTTGGATGACGGTCAACGGCGAAGGCATCTACGCCACACGCCCTTGGAAAGTCTTTGGCGAAGGCCCGGTCACCGAAGACGCCGCCGTCCACCTCGGCACCGGCGAAGTCATCGAAAAGAAAGTCCGTCCGCTGGGAGCGCAGGACATCCGCTACACCGCTTCCAAAGACGGCCGCACGCTCTACGCGATTGTTTTGGGCTGGCCTGCCGACGGCCAGGTTTCGCTCATGTCGCTTGCCGGCGGCAGCCCCTTGTATGCGGCTGAGATCACGTCCGTGACGCTGCTCGGCTCCACCGGAAAAATCGGCGTCACCCGCGATCCTGCGGGTCTGCATCTCGCCTTGCCCGCGCAGAAACCCGGCCCTTACGCCGACGCCGCGATCATTCTTAAAATTCAGTAATCCCCGTGAAAATTTTTCGTTTTGGCTGGCTCGCGGTCGGCCTTGTTTTTGCCGCGTCGCTTACCGCCGCCACGCCTGCCGCCGACGGCGCGCGCACCGCGTGGTTCCGCGAGGCCCGCTTCGGTATGTTCATCCATTGGGGTATCTACGCCGTGCCCGCCGGCGAGTGGAACGGCCACTACTACACCCAGGGCGGCGAGTGGCTGCTGCGCATCGCTTCGATTCCCATCGCCGACTACAAGGCGCTCGGCCCCAAGTTCACCGCCGACCATTACGACCCCAAGGCGTGGGCCGCGCTCGCCCGCGAGGCCGGCATGAAATACGTCGTCATCACCGCGAAGCACCACGACGGCCTCGCGCTTTATGATTCCGCCGCGAGCGATTGGAACGTTGTGAAGGCCACCGCCGCCGGCCGCGACTTGCTCGCGCCGCTCGCCGCCGCCGTGCGCGCCGAGGGGCTCCGGTTCGGCACCTACTACTCGCAGTCTCAGGACTGGACGAATCCCGGCGGGGGAAACTATGGCGATGCCAAGCGCTGGGACCCCGTGCAACTCGGCGACTACGACACCTATCTCAAGAACGTCGCCGTCCCGCAGGTCCGCGAGATTCTTTCCCGCTACCACCCCGACATCATCTGGTGGGACACGCCTGTTGCGATGACGCCCGAGCGTGTGAAGCCGTTTGCCGACGCCCTCGCCGAACTCGCGCCAAACATCATAAGCAACAACCGCCTCGGAAAAGGCTTCAGCGGCGACACCAAGTCGCCCGAGCAGCACATCCCGCCGCGCGGCTATCCCGGCGAACTCTTCGAAGTCTGCATGACCATGAACGGCACGTGGGGCTACAAGACCAAGGACACGAACTGGAAGAGCGTGCGCCAGTTGCTCCAGAACCTCTCTGACATCTCCAGCAAGGGTGGCAACTTTCTCCTCAACGTGGGCCCCGACGCCTCCGGCCAGATTCCGCCCGCGAGCGTCGAGCGCCTTCAGGCCGTGGGCCGCTGGATGAAGGTGAACGGCGAGGCGATCTACGCGACCGACGCCAGCCCGTTCCCGCGCCGCCTGTCGTGGGGCCGCATCACGCAAAAGCGGACCGCCACCGGCGCCACCACGCTCTACCTGCACGTGTGGGACTGGCCCGCTGAAGGAAAAATCCTCCTGCCCACGCTCGCCGAAACGCCGGCGAAAGGCGCGCTCCTCGCCACCGGCGCCGCCGTGTCCGCCGAGCACACCGCCGAGGGTCTCGTCGTCACACTCCCCGCCGCCGCCCCCGATGCGGACATCTCCGTCGTCCGCCTGGAGTTCCCCGGCGCGATCACCGTCACCCAGGTTGCTTACAACCTTCCCGGCGCCGACGGCCGCATTGAAAATGGCGTGATCGACGCCGACCTGCATGGCGGCGCCGACGGTAACTTCGCGTTGGTCGGTGCCGATGCCGGCGCCACTCTCACCAACTGGAAAGACGCCGGCTGGTCGCTAGAATATACGGTGCGTGTGCCCAAGGCCGGCCGCTGGCGCGTGACCGCCGAGGTCGCCGCCGAGTTTCCCGCCAAGCTCACGCTCAACGTGAAGCAAAAACCCGTCGTCCCCGTCGAGGTGGCCGCGACGGGCGGACCTGTGGTTTGGAAGACGGTCGAGCTCGGCGTCCTCGAGTTCCCTGCGAAGGAAACGACGCTCCAGCTCAAAGCCCTCAAGGACGGCTGGCGCGGCGGTCCCGATCTTCGTCGGCTCTGGCTGGAGCCCATGCAGTAAGTTTTAAGCTTACCGTAGCAAGTCGGCCAAATAGTCCACCCAACCTTTCCCTCTCCCCATTACTTTGATGAAGTTTATGAAATCGATCCATGTGTTGATAGTGTCCTTCGCGATCTTGCAAACCTGCCTGCACGCCGCGCCGCCGGCGGTTGCGGACCGCACTAAGGCCGGCGAAGTGCTGCCGGACTACGAATGCCCCGAGTGGTTTCGCGACGCCAAGTTCGGCATCTGGTCACACTGGGGACCTCAGTCGACACCTGGTATTTTCAACGGTTACGCCCATGATCTTTATGTGCAGGGTTCTTCCGAGTATCAGTGGCACTTGGACCACTACGGGCATCCCTCCAAATTCGGCTACAAGGATGTGATCAACTCGTGGAAGGCCGAAAAATTCGACCCCGACGCGCTCATGGCGAAATACAAGGCGGCGGGCGCAAAATACTTCGTCGCGCTGGCGACCCATCACGATAATTTCGACTGCTTCGACTCCACCTACCATGAGTGGAATTCCGTGCGCGTCGGTCCGCACAAAGACATCGTCGGCCTGTGGCGGGCGGCGACGGTGAAAGCCGGTCTGCGCTTCGGCGTATCTAGCCACGCAGATGAACGCGGTTGGAACTATATGTTTGGCGCGCAAGGGGCCGACAAGAGCGGCCCGCTGGCCGGCGTGCCCTACGACGGACGCCTCACCAAGGCCGATGGCAAGGGCCAGTGGTGGGACGGGCTCGACCCGCAGGAACTCTATAACCATCCCGCCGGCCCCAAAGACCCGCCGCCCACCGCATGGAAAGAACTCTGGCTCAAGCGGCACACCGAGTTGGTGGATAAATATCAGCCCGACCTCCTCTATTTTGACGGAGGCATCCCTCATGCGCCGTATGGCACGCGCCTGATCGCGCATTATCTCGAAGCCAATGCCCGGGCGCACGGCGGCAAGGTGGAGGCGGTGGTCAATGTCAAAGCCGGCTCATTTGTGCGCGACTTTGAGCGGGGCGTGGCCACCACGATCCAAGCGCGGACCTGGCAGGACGACACTTCGCTGGCAGGCTGGTTTTATCTCGGTGGACCCCACGTGGACGGGGCTTCCGTGACTAAGGATGCGGACACCGTCATCCACACGCTCGCCGATGCGGTGAGCAAGAACGGCAACCTGTTGCTCAATCTCCCCCAAAACGGCGACGGCACTCTGTTTCCCGAATGTGAAGTCGTGCTCGCCGAGCTGGCGAAATGGATGCCGATCAACGGCGAGGCCATCTTCGGCACGCGCCCTTGGCTGCTTTTTGGCGAGGGCCCGACGCAACGCCCCGAAACCAGACACATGAACGAGCTAAAAAAGCCACTCACCTGGCAGGACGTGCGCTTCACGACCAAAGGCGATGTGCTCTACGTCATCGTATGCGGAATACCGCAAGGTCCGCTGACGATCAAATCACTGGGCCGTCTTGGCCCCGGCTTCTCGTCCATCGAACTGCTCGGCAGCCGTGAAAAAATCCAATACAAGTCCGAGTGGGAAGGTATCACCATCCAGCCGCTCAAGGAATGGCCCTGCGAGCACGCCGTCGTCTTTAAGATCAAGCTGAAGTGACCGTTACGTTATTCCTTTAATCAGCAAAAACGTATTCCTTTCAAGACCTCCCGCTCCTCGTTTTCTTTCAGGGCAAAGCACCGCTTAACCGGTTCGTTGCTCTTTGGTATTCTCGCCACGCTGGGCGCCGCCGTTTTTTGGAATTTGGTTCGACGAACGTGAACGCAGGAGCGCCCGATTACTGGAACGTCGCGCCGACGCCGCCGATGGGGTGGAACAGTTACGACGCTTTCGGCTCCAGCGTGACGGCGGCCGAGTTCATGGCCAACGTCACTTATGTTAAAGACAAGCTTCTCGTCCACGGTTGGAACTATGTCGTCGTGGACTTCCGCTGGTCCGACGCCACCGCCGCAAACTACGACCCCAACGGCATCGGCGGCCCCCTCGAAATGGACGCTTTCGGCCGGCTTATGCCTGCGCCCAACCGTTTCCCTTCCGCCAGCGAAGGGAAAGGCTTCAAGCCGCTTGCCGACAGGGTTCACGACATGGGACTGAAGTTCGGCATTCACGTGATGCGCGGCATTCCCCGGCAAGCGGTCAAAACCAATACGCCCATCGAAGGCTCGGCTTTTAAGGCGGCGGATGCAGCCAACCCCCAAAGCACCTGTAGTTGGTGTCAGGACATGTGGGGCGTGAATACCAAGGCGTCCGCCGGTCAGGATTACTATGATTCTATTTTCCGCCTCTATGCCGCGTGGGGCGTCGATTTTGTAAAAGTGGATGACCTTTCGGCCCCGTATCATGGCGATGAAATCGAACTCATCCGCAAGGCTATCGACAAATGCGGACGGCCCATGGTGTTTTCCACCTCGCCGGGCGAGACGCCGGTCGCGCGAGCGGAGCACCTCTCGACCCATGCCAACATGTGGCGCGTTTCCAGTGATTTTTGGGATAAATGGGGTTCTTTGAATCATGCCTTTGACATGGCTTACCGCTGGCAGGATACAGGCGGTCCCGGACACTGGCCCGATTCCGACATGATTCCCTTCGGGCGGATTGGGATCCGCTCTGTCGGCAAGGACCGGCAAACCCATTTCAAGCGCGATGAACAGGTCATGTTGATGTCTCTCTGGGCGCTCCGTCCGTCACCGCTCATGCTCGGAATGAACCTGCCGGACAATGATGAGTGGACGCTGTCTTTGCTTGCCAACGACGAGGTTCTCGCGATCAACCAAGACAAGCTTGGTCGGCCGGCCAAGCGGGTTTCCCAAGTCAAGGGCGGCGGTGAAGTCTGGTTCCGGGAGCTGAAAAATGGCGCCTATGCCGCCGGCTTTTTCAACCGCGAGGAAAAGGAAACCAGCGTGACTTTAAACTGGTCCGACGCGGGGTTGAACGGCGAATATGCCGTTCGCGACCTCTGGCGGCATAAAATGCTCGGCGTTTTCACCGATAAAATCACGTTAACGGTCCCGGGCCACGGAGCCATGCTGCTCAGGCTTGATAAAACCGTTCGTTAAAATGGGCTGGGCCAGACGCCTTGGAAAGTTTGTCGTTTATTCTTACACTGGTCCAAATCATTTTGCCTAGGGCTTGGCGACGAAGCAGAGGTTGGAGACGAACGGGTTTACTTTGAAATAGTCGGTGCAGTTGGCGCTGGTAAGCGTCGTGCCGTTGATCTTCACGTTTTCAAAGAGGAATCCGTGGAGTCCGTTCTGCTCGTCGAGTCCGAGCAAGGTGCTCTTTACGAGGGTGGCTTGATCGGCAGGAACCGTCGCGGTGATATTGCGAAAGACGAAGTTGGACGCGTTGCCTTGTTTGGTTTCAGGTTTGGTCGTCTGCTTGGGCCAGAAATACTCCCGGTTTTCGATCTGCACGAGCGGACAGGGCACGACGCCCTCGATATGAATGTTTTCGAAGGTCATGTTTTTCACGCCTGTCTTCGGCGTGTTGTTGATGGAGGCGCGAAAGAGGGCGTTGTTGTGGTTTGCCCCGGCGAGATAGTTTTTAATGTCGATGTCGTGGGCATACATTTTGAAATCATGGTCGAGGGGATCGCCCCAATAGCAGATTTGAAACACGCTGTTGTTGGTGGCGCTGACAAAACAATCGCGAATCTCGATGTTTCCCTGGTAGTTTGCTCTGGGAAAAAACACGTCGTCGCCGACGAAGGCGAAGCAATGTTCGATCAAAGCTTGGCGCCCAGGTCCGCGAGGGGTCTGTTGGAATCCGTCGGTCGAGTAAAACCAGGGTGAGATCAGCTTCACGCCGCCGATGTATTCGGGGCCGCCCTGCATATGATAACTAGGGGCGTTGACGATGGTGATGTCTTTGAGGCGATTGTCCCGGCTGGAGGAAGCCTTGTCGCCGATTATCATGTGATAAACGGTCTTGTCCTTGATTTTTGAAACGACTTCCGGCGGCCATTTTTCACCGGAGAGCACGCCGGGGCCTTCGATGGTCACGCCCTTGTGGTTGCGCAAATCGAGCGTGCCGATGACCCACGCACCTCCATCGAGGTAAAGGGTCGAGTCGTCGGTAATGGCGGCGGCGAGACCGATCTCATGAATCCCCGGTCCGTAATACAAGGCGCCCGGCGGCACGGGCGGCTTGGGGGCGTCGGCGAACAGAAAGAGCGGGGCTCCCTCGTCACCGTCGAAGACAATCCAGGCTTTTTCCAACGGCTTCAACGTGATGATCGCCTGACCGGCGACAAGCGAGCAGGGGATATTTTTGGACAAGGGGCTGAGGGTGAGAGAACCAATGGCTGCGCCGAGCTTGGTCACCCGCACGGTTGCGGGCGCAGTCGTGCCGAAGGTGGTGAAGTTCACGCTGGCAATCTTGCCGCTCTGCCAGCCCGTCACGCTCTTGCGCGCCACCTTGTAAGTATATGAATCCAGCCAGCGTGCTCCGTCCTGCACCTCGACCCGGTAAAGATCGGTTTTGTAGGCGTTCGCGCCGGGACCCGGGTAAACTTCGATTCCCGCCGCAGCCGCAGCGGGTAAGAACGCGAGGCATACGGCCAGCAAGAGGCTAAGGATCGCGAATGGAAAACGCCAGGCGCGCGTATAGCGAAGTCTCCTGACGCTTAGAGCGGTATCCATAAGGAGGGGGATGATGCGGAATATTTTCCGGCCGGGATCAACGATTAAGATTTATGTGCCGACGAGCCTTCATCGTCCGTGAGACGAGCAATACCAGAATTAAAATTGTGATGAAAACTCGCGCAAAAAGACCGGTGGATTTTCCACCGGTCGATGCACGGCTTGCGTGGATGCGCCAAGCGTGGCGCATCAGTCCTTGAATGTGATTTTGTAGGTGAGAGCGAGAACCTTGGCGGCTCCGGCCGGTTTACCAATCACGAGCGCAGCAGGCTCTTGTTTCCAGACGGGTTTTTCGGCGGAGCCAAGGAGTTCGACGGCGGCGACGGGTCGCTCCGCCAACCGGGCGTTTTCACCCAGGGAGACGATGCGGATATCTTCGGTCGGCGCGGCAAAACAGAAAGCATATAGCACGCGGCCATCCTTGGAGGTGGTGAAGCGAAAATCCGACTGCGTGTAGGGCTTGTTCGGCACGTCTTTCAGGCCGGAGAAGCTGCCTTTTTCCTGTTGATCGCTGCGCGTGCTGGGGCCTTCGCCATAGACTTTCCAGGGGCGGGTGGCGTAAATGCCTTCGCCGTTGACGGCGGTCCACCCGGCGATCTCGTCGAGGATGGTGAGAATGTCGGGTTCAAGGTCGCCTTCGGGAGTTTGCACGACGTTGATCAAAAGATTGCCGTTTTTGCTCACGATGTCGGCCAGCATGCGGACAATCTCCCCCGAGCTCTTGTATTTCTGGCCGGTGCGATAATACCAATCACCGATGGAGGTATCGGTCTGCCAGGGATAAGGGCTGATGCCGTCGGCGACGCCGCGCTCGATGTCGCGGACCCATTTGCCCTCGGAGCTTTGCTTACAGTTATAGATCGCCTCCAGCTTGCCGCCATGGGCGGCGATATTACCGTTGTAATAATTAGCCAACATTGCACGGCCCACGTCTTCAAAAGGCAGGCCGCTGTCAGAATAAAGCAGGTCGGGGTGGTAGGTATCGACCAGCTCTTTGACGTCGTTGAACCACTCGCGGTGCCACTCGGGGTTTTTGGTCAGCCAACCGTTATCCTTGGGATCGCCCTTGGTGTGATAGAGGTCCTGATTTTGCGGGTCGTTGCCGTCATAGGGGACACCGGCCATGGGGCCGGTCTTGTCGGCGCCGTGGCTGGACTGGAACCAATTGTAGCTAGCCGCGAGATGCTCGGAGACGCCAAAGCGCAGACCCTGAGCTTGGGCGGCTTTTTGCCAGATGCCGACCACGTCTTTTTTGGGACCCATGTTGACGGAGTTCCAGCGGTGGATTTTTGAATCCCAAAGGAAAAAATTATCATGGTGGGAACCCATGCTGACAAAATACTTCGCGCCCGCTTTTTTATAGAGAGCCATCAATTTTTCGGGCTCCCATTTTTCGGCTTTCCACAGGGGGATGATGTCTTTGTAGCCGAACTTTGAGGGATGGCCGTAGTGGGCGAGGTGGTATTTGTAATCGGGGCTGGGGCCTTTGTCTTGACCGGTCTTGGGATCGATTTGATCGGCTTGATAGAGTTTTTTGGCATACCAGTCGCCTTGGCGCGGCACCGCCTGGGGACCCCAGTGGGCCCAGATGCCGAATTTGGCGTCACGGAACCAGTCGGGGTAAACGTATTGTTTCAAAGAATCGTCGGTCGGCGTGAAGGGGCCGGCGACTATATCGCTGGGAGGGATCAAGGGGGCGGACTCCACCGCTTTGAGCGATGGGCTGGATGCAAGGCCGAGGGTCAGGGCGAAGGTGAGGTAAGGTTTTATCATGGGGGGATTTTTTAGCTTATGATTTTATCGCCTGGCCGTCTATAGACGAAAAAGGAAAAACTATGTATGAAAGCGTTTGTGCCCCGACAAATCGTCACCGCAGTCCATGGCAACTTTCATCCTGCGGGGGAGCCGCGTATTCTTCACAGCGCCTTCGTAGAACTGAAAAAATGGGCCTTCCCCAACCTCGTGGCGCCTTACTGGCGCTGGTATTGGAATGATCGCCCCGGGGCGGTCATCAGTATTAATAAACGAAGCTGGGCGTTGCGACCCGAACGGATTTTCCTGATACCGCCGCAGACTTCTTTTTCCACTTATACAAAAAATCCTGTCACGCATTTTTATATCCATTTCACGCTGCCTTCCGCCTACACGCCGGCCTTACCGATGGTTTGGAGCCATCCGACCGGACCGCAGGAAGCCAGATTGATCGGCGAGTTTAAAAATCGGCTCAAGGGCTCTCCTGATTTTCTCCAATGGGATGTTTCACTTCGGTCCAATTTATTGGTCAATCTCGCCCTTTTAACGCTTCCGAAGAAGTCTTTGCTCCAGCGTCCGGCGGCTCCCCAGATCGATCATGTGCTGCAACTCATGCAGACGAGTTATCCTATGTCCGTGCCAAACGCCAAGCTGGCGGCGGCGGTGAATATGAGCGTCAGTGCGTTTTTGCGCGAGTTTCGGGGCGTTACCCGGCAATCGCCCCATCAACATTTGCTTAGCCGCCGGATCGAGAACGCGTGCCAGTTGATGCATCAGCCCAATCTCAGCATCGAGCAAATCGCGGAGCGGACCGGGTTTTGCGACCGCTTTCATTTTAGCCTGCATTTCAAGCGGCGACTACATGTTACGCCGTCTGAGTTTCGCCGGCAGGTAAACGTGAATCTGTCCGCTCGTCTTCCTGTTTCCGTTCGTCCTGCCAAAGAACGCCATGCTTGAAGGTCAATGCCGGAACGGTGAGGATTGTGTTTGAAAGGGGTGGCGAAGGCGATGGCCGTTTAGCGGCAAGGTGAGGCCGGGCAGTTTGGCGAGAGCAGAAGGGAGGCGGAGGTTGGGTTTCAAGTTCTTGGATGTCGCCTGCGTCTGAAAGGTGGTGTCAGCTATCTATAGATGAAATCACCGGGTAACAATCGGGCCTAAAACGGAAGCCGTTACGGTCGGGACGCGGATGTCTCGCGTGCTGGCAGGAGCGACGAAAGGCCAAAGATCACCTGGAAGAGACAGGATCAGCAAAAGGGGCAGCTAGCTTATGATTAAAGTTTTTGAAAAAGAAATTCACGGATTTCTTGGTATAAACAGAACTTTGGAAACTAAGAGTTGATCGGCGCGTAGTCGCACCAGTCGAACGCGGCGGTGGTTGCGCTGGGCTTGCCGCGTGAGGTGGCGTAGAGCGCGAGGACGACACCGGTGTAGCCTCCCGCGACCTGGGTGGACAGATAGCGTAGCTCGTGGCGGCCGAGTTCGTGCGCGGGCTGACCGGGGGCGGCGATGCTGAAGGTGTAGGCTTTGCGGTCGGTGGTGAGGACGAGCTCGACCGGGCCGGGGGGCAGCGGGTGCGGGGCGGTTTCGGAGATCATCGTGCCGACGCGGCGGCGCATGAAGGCGACGCGGATGCCGGCGCGCAGGGTCACGACGAGCTCGGCGTGGTGGGCGTTGTCCATCAGGGCGGTGAGGCCGGCTTCCTCGTTTTCGGCGGCGGGCGAGAAATCGAGAAGGGCGGCGGTGCGCGACTCAAAATGCTGCTGGCGACGGCCGACGAACGCGGGGGCGGCGAGTTCGTCGAGGGTGGCTTCGGCGCAACGAAGGGAGAGCCAGCCGGGGCGGGCGGTGAGCGACCAGTCGGAGGCGGGAAGATTGCGCAGATGCACCCATGGGAGGGCGAGTTTGGGTGCATCGAAATCGTCGCGCACGGGTGCGGGCGCGACGGGGTGAAGCGGGAGGTCGCGGGCGACGTCCATCACGGGGGTGATTTTTTTGCCTTCGTGGATGACGGGCCAGCCGTCGGCGGTCCATGCGACGGGGGCGAGGTGGGTTTCGCGCCCGAGGGTGTGGAAACCGAAATCGGAGTAGCGGATGCCCAAGAAGACGGCCCACCAGTTGCCTTGATGATCTTCGAAGAGATCGGCGTGACCGGTGGAGGTGATGGGATTCATCAGGCTGCGATGCGTGAGGATGGGATTGTGCGGGCAGGACTCGAAGGGACCGAAGGGGTTTTTCGAGCGGGCGATCGTGACCATGTGGCACTCGGCGGTGCCGCCTTCCGCGACCGTGAGGTAGTAGTAGGCTCCGCGTTTGAAGAGATGAGGAGACTCGGGGTAGCCGCCGCCGGTGCCGGTCCAGATGAAACGGATGTCGGTGAGGGGGTGGCCAGTTTCGATGTCGATCTCGGCCTGGTAGATGCCGCGGATGGCGGACCAGCCGGTGCCGTTGCCGGTCCAGTAAACCTTGCCGTCGTCGTCGAAGAAGAGGGACGGATCGATGCCGCCTTGCTCGACCCACACGGGATCGGACCACTCGCCGGCAGGGTCGTCGGTGTGGACGAAGAAGTTTTTGAAACCTTGGCCGGCGATGTTGTTCGTCGTGGCCATGTAGAACCGGCCGTTGTGGTGGCGAATGGTGGGCGCGTAAATGCCGTCGGAGGGCGGGGCGTGGTCGAGCGGGAGCTGGCTCTTGCGGGTGAGGCAGTGGCCGATCTGGCGCCAATTTACGAGGTCGCGGCTGTGGAAGACGGGCACTCCCGGGAAATACTCGAAGGACGAGTTGACGAGGTAATAGTCCTCGCCGACGCGGCATACGCTTGGGTCAGGATAAAAGCCGGGAAGGATCGGATTCTGGAACTTCATGGGAAAAAAATGAGAAACTCAGTTATTGGGTCCGCCGATGCGGATCAATTCGGCACCGTGTGCGGCCACCGGGATGGAGAAACCGTCAGGTAGGCTTCCGGGATCTTTTTGGCGCCAGAGGTCGCGCACGGCTTGGGGGCCGGAGAGCTTGAGGTCGCTCCATTTCAGGCCGACGGTCGCCTCGGTTTCTCCGAGGTTGAAGAGACCGACCGCCCACGAGCCGTCTTCGAGGGGCTTGGCGTAAACCCGGAGGTCACCTTCGCGAATAACGGGGGTGGCGGCTTTCCCCAAGGCGTCCTGATCGACGGCGAGGACTTCGTCGTTGGTCAGCAGGCCGAGGGTGAAGGCGTCGAGTTTTTCGAGGTCGGCGCCGATGAGCAGCGGGGCCGAGAGCAACGACCAGAGGGTGACGTGGGTGTATTGTTCGTCGGGCGTGAGTTTGGTGGGGCGTGGCTTTCCCCAGCCGACCCAGCCAACCACGAGCATGTCGGGATCGTTCCAGTGACCGGGCCGGGCAAAGGCGGCCCACGCGTCCTGCTTGAGGCCGATGCCTTTGACGCTCTTCCAGGAGTCGTTGATGTCGCCGGTGGTGCGCCAGGATTGGGCGTGGGGGCAGACGTCCTTGATGCCGGCGAGGAGTGTATTCGGGTGGTTGTTGGAAAGGCTGAGGACGATGTCGCGGCCGGTGGCGCGGAGGGCGTCGGCCATGACCTGGGTCTCGGGCGCCTCGACGGGTGCCCAGTCATATTTGAGGTAGTCCACGCCCCATTCGGCAAACTGCCGGGCATCCTGCGAGACAAAAGAATGGCGGCCGATGGCCTTGGGGAGTTGTTTGATGTTGGGAGGATTTTTGTTGGGCCACTGCTCCTTGGGTTTCCAGAGACCCTGGGGGTCTTCGGAAGTCGCGCCGGCGCGGCCACCGTAGGACATGACCCACGGGGTGTGATAGATGCCAACCTTGAGGCCGAGGGCGTGGATGTCGTCGCACAGGCGCTTCATGTCGGGGAAACGTTTCACGTCGGCCTGAAGCGCGTTGAGCGGACCGCTGCGCGTGCCCTGCCACCCGTCGTCCATGTTGATGTAGGTCCAGCCATGCTGGTCGAGCCCGGCGGCGATCAACGCGCGGGCGGAGCGTAGGGCTTTGTCCTGATCCACCCCGATGCCCCAGACGTTGTAACTGTTCCAACCCATCGGCGGGGTGAGTGCGATGTCGTCACCCACGACGATACGGAATTTTTTTTGCGCGGTGCCCAGGGAGTTTTGGGCGGAAAAAATGACGGGGTATAGGCCCGGCTTTGAAAGCGTGCCGGTGATGCGGCCGGTGTCCGCGTCCAGCTTGAGGCCGGCGGGCAGATCCCGGATGCCGAAACGCAGAGGGCGTTCTCCAGTGGCCGGAATGGTGTAGAGGAAAGGCGCGTCGGGCCGCACGCCGAAGACGGTCGGACCGTTGATGCGCGGAGCAGGCGCGGCAACCGGGGTGCGCGGGGCGGGCAAAGGCGCCGGGGCGGGTGCGGTCGCCGGAACGGCGGAGGGATCGGCCGCGTCCATCCGCGGGTGAATCGCGAGCAGGATCAAAAAAATGACGGAGGGTTTTCTGAACATGGGCTTACTTACGGTCCAGGATTTCGTAGCCGAGGCCGGTGTCGTGCGTGCGCCGGTTGAAGCGGTCGATCTCGTCGTCGGTGGGGAGGACGCGGCGATACTCGTCGATGAAGAGGCCGATTTTTTCGACGGGGATGGGTTTGAAGTCGGGAAGGTCTTTGAAGATCGGAGAGTCGGGCTTGAGGCGGA
The DNA here is from genome assembly GCA_025352985.1 of Verrucomicrobiota bacterium. Classification (GTDB taxonomy): domain Bacteria; phylum Verrucomicrobiota; class Verrucomicrobiia; order Opitutales; family Opitutaceae; genus Rariglobus. Next base: position 15,812 of record JANXRL010000195.1, on the reverse strand, counting down.
AGTCATGGCGGGCGAGGTCAACGAAGCCCGGGTCGGCGTCGTAAACTTTGTTGGGGCCGGAGGCGTAGCCGTCGGTGACGCGGCCGGCCTTGCCGTCCTTCACGATGCTCCAGTCGAAGGGCTTTTTGCACATGACGACGATGTTTTTGGCGATGGCGCCTTGGCCGGGCAGGGCGGAGACGAACTGGAAGCCAGTATTGCTTTGGATCGCGATGTTGTTGGTGCAGTCGATGGACTGCGGATTTTTCGCCTGCGAGCCGATCTTGTAGAGGAAGCTCGTGCCGCGCTTGCCGGTGCTGTTGAGGAAAACGATGTTGCCGTAAACATGCATGTCGCGGTGGTCGTTGTCCCAGTAAAGGCCGTCGCCGTCGCCGCTGCTGTGGACGAGATTATAGCGGAAGATGTGGCCGCCATCCAGGTCGTAGGTGTCGTAGGAGTAAAACGCGCCGAGATCGTTCGAGACGGTGCAGAAGCGGAAGATCTCGTTGTATTCGAAAATGCTGTCCCAGCTGCCGTAAAGCACGCCGCCGTGGGGGGTGTCGTGGATGAGATTGTGGGCGACGAGCATGCCGACGGCGGGATGGTGGCCGCCGCCGCCGCCGCCGGTGAAGCCGGCATTCACGCCGGGGGCGTAAACGCGCTCGATCTGCGCGAAGTCGTGGATGTGGTTGTTGATGACTTCGTGGCCGGCGGGCACGCGGGGCAGGCTGACTTCGTCGCCGCCGCCCAGCCAGACGCCGCCCGCGCCGAGGTTGTAGAGGTCGTTGCTGAGCGCGGTGTGTTCTTTGCCTCCATCGAAGCGGATGGCGTAGCGATCAACGTTGCGCACGGTGCACCCCGCGACGAGCACGTGATCGCCGCCCGTGACGACGATGCCGTGGCCGAGTGAGGCCTCGACGGTGAGGTTGCGCAGGACGAGGTGCGAGGCACCATTCACGTTGACGACCGGGGCTTCCTGGTCGGCGAGCAGGATTTCCTGGGACGCCAGATTGGCGGGCGGATAAAAGTAGAGTTTTTGATCGGTGAAATCGACGGCCCACTCGCCGGGCTGGTCGATTTCTTCGAGGAGGTTGAGTGCCCAGTAGCTCTCCTTGCCGTTGCCGGCGGGGCGGGTGTATTTGTTGCCGATGCCGCCCCCGATGGGTTTGGCCATGGTCACGGTGTGTTGTTCGGTGTCGATGGAGCCGATGCGCACCGTCTCGTTCTGCCAGGGGATGCGCCAGTAGCCCTTGATCCAGACCCCGCGGTTGAGCTGCTTCTGCCAAAGCGCATGTTTGGCGTAGAACTCCTCGCGATACTCGAAGATGCCGCCGCTTTTTTGCTTGGTGAGCGCCTGCCAGGACGGATCGTTGTTGGCGATGGAGGCCTTGGTCGGGCCGCCGGCGTTGAAGAGCACACGCTTCATCGTCATGTAACCGCTGTTGGGAAAACGGGACAAGGGCATACGCCGCCCGCCGACGAAGAGGTCGGGCAGGCCGCCGCTGTCGGTGAAGACATCGGGGGATTTTTTCGAGTGGACGATGCCCAGCTTGGCGAGGTCGAGGGAGACGATTTTTCCGGTGGCGGCAGGATCGATGCGGGCCAGAGTGGCGGCGTCGGTGATTGGCTGGAAGTCGGCGGGCGTGAGGAGGCGGGCGCCAATCAGGCGTGAGGGATGGTCACCTTCTGCTCCGCGATAAACGACGGGCGCGTCGGCGGTGCCGCTGTCGGCCGCAGTGAGCGCGAACGGTTCCGTGCAGAAGTAGTCGCCGGGGGCGAGCCACACGGTGACGGGTTCGGCAGGCTTGTCCTTGTGCGCAAGGCGGACGGCATCACGCGCACGGGAGAGCGTGGCAAACGGGTGAGCCGGGCTGCCGTCGGCGGAATCCGCGCCTTGCGTGGAAACGTGGATGTCGGCGGCGAAACCGGTCGCGGAGACGAGGAGATAGAGAACCGAGATAACGGGGACTAAGGAGGGGGGCATGGGTGCGGGGGGAATTCGGGGGAGGGGTTGGGCGGGCGACGGTCCTTACCGCGCGGCGTTGTAGGCGCGGAGTTCGGTGATGCCGACGCCGCGTGGGTTGCCTACGGTGACGCGCAGGTAGCGGTATTCGGCACCGGGTAGGTTGAGGCGTGACAATTCCGATGGGCTGTCGGGCGAGGTGGGCACGGCGGTGGCTTGGTCGCCGATCTTCATCCATGTCTGTGAGTCCCTGGAGCCCTCAAGGGTGTATTTGTAGTTGCGCGCAGGATCCTGCCAGTAGATCTCGCAGACTTTCACGGACGCGGGTTGGCCGAGATCGACCTGCACCCATGAATCTGGAGTGCGGTCGGGGCCTGACCATTGGGTGTCGGGGTCGCCGTCGGTCACGTTGCCGGGAGAGCCGCCGTTGTTGGCAACCGAGGAAGTGGCGGCGCAGTGCCACGCGAGGTTGCCCTTGTTCACGGCTTCCAGGTTGCGTGGAGGATTTTCCACGGGAACGACGAGAGGCGTGGAGGCGGGAACGGGAGAATCCACGCGCACGAGTTCGCGGCTGGATTCTTTTTCGACGACGAGGCGGACGCCGGCGGGCGAGGCACCCTGTTCGTCGAGGATGGTGAGCTCGTTTTGGCCGTCGGTGCGGAGCCAGCATTCGGGGATGTAGAGGCTGTCGATGCGGATTTTTTCGGGGTAACGGCCGAGGTTGTGGCCGTTGACCCACAGGGTGCCGCGGGAGAGTCCGGCGAAGGTTGCGCGGAGGATGGGATAGGCTCCGAACTCGGCGGGTGGACGGGCGTCGAAACGGGCGCGGTAGAATGCGGGCAGGCCCTCGGTGGAGGCGCTGGTGTCCAGGCGAGTCCAGCCCTTGATGGCATCTGGAGACGCGCAAACGCCGCCGCGCATATGCCAGCCGACCAGCGGAATTTTTTGTCCGCCGATTTCAAGGATTTGATCGCCGAAGAGACCCTTGTTGTCGTGGTCAACGAGGGAGCCGCTGTAAGCGAAGACCTTGTTGCGACCTTTGTGGGAAACGAGCACCGCGATGGAGTTGGCGCCCGCGACAAAATCAGCCGTGGCCACTCCCTTGGCGGAGGCCGTCACACTGCGGCCGTTCACAAAAACTTGGAGGTAGTCGCGGCCGTTTAGTTTGAGCGTGCCGGAACCGGCGGACGGGAGCTGCACTGTGGTGCGATACCAAGCGAAGGCGCTGGCGTCGCCGTCGGCGCCCATCTGTTCAGGATTACCGGCGGAGGCGCGCCAGGAGCCAACGTCCAGCGTTGCAGCGGACTCGGGGGCGACGGCTTTTTGCCAGTCGGCGAGCGCGGGAGCGGGAGCGTCGTCGAGCGTTGGATTGGCCTGACCGGTGAGATGCCAGGATTGGCCACGGCCGCCATAGACGGCGATCTGGCCCGGCAGCGCCTGACCGTAAGGCCGCTCTACGGAGAGCGAGACGGTGGGGGTTTTGTCGTTGAGGTCGCGGACGAAGCTTGGGCCAAAGACCACGTATTCATGGCCGGTCGCGCCGACCAACCACGTGTAGAGCGAGAGGTCCTGATTGATGGCGAGGATGCGCAGCGTGCGGGAGCCGATGTCGAACGTCCCTTCCTCGATGCCCGATGAAGGGATGGTGATTTTGAGCGTGGTTTTTCCGTCGGTGCTGGAGGCAAGTGAGATGCCGGACGAGAATTGGCCTGGCCGGGCGCCGCTTTTGAGGGCGAGGTTCAGGTGTCCGGTGTCGCCGGGTTGTCCGTAAACAACGAGGGTGGAGGTCGTGCCGTTTCGGGCGAGGGCGAGAACGGGCAGGGTTGCGTCGGCGATGGTGATGCCGTCGTCCACCGCGACATTACTCGGGAAGGGATATGTGCCGTAGCGGGCGAGCTTGAAGGTGTCGCCGTTTTTGAACGTCGCGGGGGTGTCGTCGCCCTTCGTGCTTTGGAGGAATACGAGCGTGCCGGCGGGGCTGCGACGGGGGCCGAGGAGCTGCACGCCGGGGCCGGTGGCGAAGTCCTTGTAGTCCGGGCCGGCATCCGAGCCGGCGGCGAGGATCTCGGGAAAGCTGTGCGCGAGCTGGTTGCCGCGCTTCATGCGGTAATACATCGGGCGCAGGTCGCCGGTCTGGCCGATGGCGGTGCCGTAATCGTAGCTGGCGCCGACGCTGTCGTCGTTCCACGTTTCAAAATTCGTGCCGCCGTGCACCATGTAGAAGTTATAACCGCCGCCGCCGTGGGCCAGGATGGTCCACTGGGCGCGGTCGATGGCGCGGAGTTTCTTGGGCTGGAGGGAGCGGTAGGCGTCGAACCAGCCGGACCAGAATTCGGTCGAATACCAAGGGTTGGCGCGCTTGGCAGGATCGATGGCGGCACCCGGGGCGGGCGAGCCGCCGTGGTTGAGCCCGCTGAAAAACCACGGGACTTCCAGGCCGTGCGAAAGCGCGGAGGCGGCGAGGTGATCGAAGTAGGGGTCGTCCTTGACGACGCCCCAGCCCAGGGAGTGTTCGTTTTCGAGCTGAACGAGGATGACATTGCCGCCGCGGTTGATCTGGTGGGAGGCGACGAGAGGGATGATTTTGTCATACCAGTGGTCGTTGAGCGCGAGGTAGAGCGGATCGGCGGTGCGGACTTTCATCTCGGGCTTGAACTTGAGCCACACGGGCCAGCCGCCCAGATCCCACTCTGCACAGACGTAGGGGCCGACGCGCACGGTGGCGTAGAGGCCCATTTTTTTTGCGGTGTCGAGGAAGGCGCCGATGTCTTTGTCGCCGGTGAAATCCCATTCGTTTTCGCGGGGTTCGTTCAGGTTCCAGAAGGCGTAGGTTTCTATGCCGTTAAAGTTCGCCTGCTTCATCCGCAACATGCGGTCGGTCCACAGCTCGTGGGGCACACGGGGGTAATGAATCGTGCCGGAGGCGAGCACGGTGCGCTGGCCATTGATGATAAAACCCGCCCCGTCAAAATCGACGGACGACTTGGCGGCGGGTGCGGGTGGGTAGATCTGATCGTTGTGCGTGCCCTTGGGCTTGTTCTGCGCGATGGCAACGAGCGGGAGGGCGAGGGCGACGAGGGCGGCGATGGGGTGGCGCATGAAAAGGCGGAATTTAGGGGAGGTCGGAACGGAAGGGCGAGGCGGGGAGGCCGGCGGCGTTGAATAGGTTGACGTCGGGGACGTTGGCCCAGCCGTAGCGCACGGCGACCGGGGCGGTCACGCCTTCGGCATGGACCGTGACGGTGTCTCCCGCGATTTCGGCCTGCGCGGGCACGAAGGTTTTGCCGTCGGCCGAGATCGTGAAGCCGCGCAGCGGGCCGTCCTTGGCGACGAGTCCTCCGCCGAGGTGGTCGAAGCTGACGATGATATTTGCTCCCTGGACGGCGGCGGTGGTGAAGCGGGGGCCGGAGTATTCGATTTTTTCTCCGTAGGCCAACGCGCGGGCGGCGAGGGCGAGGCGGGTGCCGACGGGAGCCTTGCGGGTGGGGTGGATGTCCTCGGCATCGCCGATGTCGGCGGTGACGACCATGGCGGTGTTCGGGGTGACGCGCCAGGCGTGGAGTTGGGCGTCACGGATTTCTGGTGGCAGTCCCTTGAACGGAGCGATTTGCACGAAGAGGAACGGGAACTCGCCTTGATTCCACTGGGCGCGCCAGTCGCGGATGAGGGCGGGGAAGAGCGTGCGATAGGCCTCAGAGCGACCGGCGTTGGATTCGCCCTGATACCAGATGACGCCGCGGATGGCATAGGGCTGAAGCGGGACGATCATACCCTGATAAAGCGCGGAAGGGCGTTTTGGGGTGGTGTGCGGGTCGGGCGGAGGGACGGGCTTACTAGGCTCGGGTTTGCCGGCGGCTTTGGCGGCGACGGAGGCTTCTTCCCATGTTTTGAGGAGCACGGGTTCCTCGGTCTTGTATTTAGCGAGGGCGGCATCGTAACCAGCAACGGCTTTGTCCTGTGCGGCGATTACCTCAGGAAATTCGGTGGCGAGCAGGTCGTGGCGCATCCACGTCTCGGCGGGCGTGCCGCCCCAGGACGAGTGAATGATGCCGACGGTGACGTTGAGCTTGGGCTGCAGGTCGCGGGCGAAGAAGTAGCCGACGGCGGTGAACTGGGCGGCGGTCTGAGGGCTGCACACGTCCCAATGACCGGCGGTCTCGATCTTCGGAGTGTCGGACGGCGTGCGGTCCACGGCGAAGTGGCGGATCTGCGGGTGGTCGGCGGCGGCGACTTCCTGCTCCCAGTTTTCGATAGGCTTCTGTCCGCCGCGGAGGCCGAGCTGGCGTTCCATGTTGGACTGGCCGGATGCGATCCAGACCTCGCCGAGCCAGACGTCGTTCAACTCGATGTGGTTTTTACCATCGATGACCAGTTTGAACGGGCCGCCAGCGGGTGACGCGGGCAACTTCACCAGCCAGCGCCCGTCGGCCCCGGTGGTGACGGAGAGGGCGGGACGGTTGGCGAGGCGCACGGTGACTTTTTCACCGGGCGATGCTTTGCCCCAGACGGGGACGGGCATCTCGCGCTGTAAGACCGCGTGGTCGCGGAAAAGCGCGTTGGGGGCGACGTCGGCGTGAAGCGCGACGACGGAGAGAAACGAAAACAGGACGAAGCCTGGGCGGAGGAGGGAGGGCGTTTTCATGGGGTGGGGGTGAAGGATTGGTAAACGGTGGAGGCGGCGCGAAAGCCGTCGGGCTGTCAGAGGCCGACTTGGTAGGTGCCGACGGTGAGTTTTATGGTTTTTGGGGAACTTGCGGGCGTCGGGGATCGCGTGAGGGTGGCCTTCTGATTTTAATGGCGGGGATTTTTTTACCGTTAGGACGCCATTGAACGTGGGCGTTGCGGGCGACGGCGGTGAACTCGGGGCCAGCCAGTTTTTTAGACCTGGCAGCCAATGAGATCGAAACGCACGGGTAGTATGGAAACGGTGAAGGCGGTATGGCCGGGGAAGATCACGTTTTCAGGGTATGTTAGGCGGCCGGTCTTTTGCTTGGCCTTTGGGTGTTGGTGCAGACGGGGAAAAGTTTGATAAAGGCTTGGATATTGAAGCTGAAAACACGATGAAGAAGGCCGGTATCGTGAAAAACTTTGGGGAAAATCACTAAAGAAACTAGGGGTGGTGAAACCACAAAAGCGGGTGATGCGCTTTTGCGAAAAAAGCGAAGGGATATGGATGTTAATACTTTTTATCATGAAATGAACCGCAAATTAATTTGGAGTTACACAAAATGATTTAACAGCAGGTTGGGGATGGCGGCGGGGTGACTGAAGGTCCGATTAATTGATGGTGCCTCCATGGTAGAGCACCCCGATTCCGCTTAATCAGGTATTGATTTGCTATATTTTGTAGGAGAGTGGTAAGCCCTTGTTTCCGATGCGCGCTCCGCACGTTCTGTTATCGCGACCTTTTGCGTTTACAGAGGCTCGAATCGAGTGTGCGGGCAGTTTTTCGTTTCCCCATTTTTAAACCATGAACTCCACCGGTTCCTCTGAGTCTATCCGGCCTGTCCGCATCGCGGTCGTCGGGCTTAATTTCGGTCGTATAATCGTGCGTGATCTCATGCGCACGCCGGCCTACGGCCTGCAGATCGTCACGGTGTGTGATCGCGATCGCGAGATGGCCGACAAGGTCGCCGCCGAGTTCGGCGTCAGCGCCTGCTACGATCTCGACGCGGTGCTGGCGGATCCACAAATCGAGGCGGTCGGTCTTTTCACCGGCCCGCATGGGCGCGCGGACATCTTGCGCAAGATCATCCGCACCGGGCGCGATGTGGTCACGACCAAGCCCTTTGAGATGGACGTGGAGGCGGCGCGCTCGGTGCTCGACGAAGCCGCGACACTGGGGCGTATCATTCATCTGAATTCGCCCACGCCCTGCATGCCGTCCGACATCATCCGCATGCAGGAATGCGTGCACGAGTTCAACCTGGGCCGTCCGCTCGCGTTGCGTGCTGAGACGTGGGCCGGCTACAACGAAAAGGCCAACGGCTCATGGTATGACGATCCAGTGCTTTGCCCGGCTGCGCCGCTGCTCCGCCTCGGCATTTATTTTTTCAACGATTTCTGCCCGTTCATGGGGGACCCCGCGTCCGTGCATGTGATGGCCACGCGGTTGCGCACGGGACGGCCCACGCCGGATCATGCGCATGCGGGCATCCGTTTCCACAACGGCGCGCTTGCGCAGGTTTTCGCCTCGTTCTGCGTGGACGACGGACGCTCCTGGCAGGACCGCGTCAGCCTGGTTTACGAGCGGGGCACGATCACCCGCTGGATCGAGCGTCCCGTGGCACATGTTCACGCCGAGGCTTATGCCGTCGTCGAATGCCTGGCCACCGGCATGGACCGGCCGGTGCGCACGCAGATGCCCAAGGGCGATTACGCCGGCCAATATCAATGGGGACTTTTTGCGCGCAAGGTCCGCGGTCTGCCCGTCGTCGAACCGGCGGCGCTGGCCGATCCGGTTTACGGCGTGCGCCTCCTCGACGCCATCGGCCGCTCCTGCCAATCGGGCAGCGAAGTCATGGTGGTCGCGGATAAACCGGAGGCCGTCGCGGCCCTCCGTGCGGCTCACGCGGTTTAAGAGAACCGCAGGTAGTCAAAATCTGCGTGGCCGTTGGGCGAGGTCGCGCCCGGTGCGGCCAGGCTGAAGAGTCCGACCTTGGCGCCGAGCCACGCGCCTTCCGACGCGCTGAACGTGCGGGCGACCGCGGCGGCAAAGGCGCCGGTGGCCGTCGCGAAATGAAACGTGAACGTGCCATCCGGTTCGACGCGCACCCGCAACCGGACGGGCGAAGCGTTGGCCGGACCGATGAGGGTGATCGCGCCATTTTCGACGATCACAAATTCGTCGCCGGTTTCGGTCTTGCGTAGGGCGAGCGCGGCGTGGTCCTTGCCGCCGAGAATGGCGAGGCCGGCGAGTTCTCCGCGCCTGCCCCCGGAGAAATCAATCAGCGCGTCGGCGGTGAAGCCGCGGGCGGGATATTTTTGGCCGAGGAAATGCGGGGTTAGGCCGAGGTTGAGGTCGGGGCGGGGCCGCGAGGGGAGACGGAGCCAGTCCGGGCGGGCCGTGAGCGACGCCCAATCGGCGCCGTGGTTGGCGTGCCATTGCCACTGCAGGCCGAGCGCGGGCCGGTCGAATTCGTCGCTCGTAGCGGGGACGGCGGCAGGCGAGCCCGCGCCGATGCCGGGTTTTTTCCATGAAGGCACGGGTTCGCCGACGCCGTTGGCGTCGTAGTCAACGCCCATGAGCGGCCAGCCGTCTTTCCAGGTGACGGGTTGCATGTGGACGATGCGGCCGAACGGGCCGGTGTCTTGGAAATGGAGAAACCACCATTCGCCGTTGGGCAGATCTACGAGCGCGCCCTGGTGCGGGCCGTTGATGTCCGTCGAGCCGCGTTCGAGGACGACTTTTTCCTCGTAGGGCCCCCAGATGTTTTTCGAGCGAAAGACGACCTGCCAGCCAGTGGGCACGCCGCCGCCGGGGGCGAGGATGTAATACCAGCCGTCGAGTTTGTGGAGCTTAGGACCCTCGAGATACAGGTGATGCGGCGTGTGGAAGAGTTCCTTGCCCTCGCCGAGGAGGCGCTTGCAGTCGGGCGACATGGGGCGGCAGTGGATGCGCTCTTTCTTGCCGGCGCGGGAATTCGCGTAGGCGTGAAACAGATAGGCCTTCCCGTTGTCGTCCCAGAACGGGCACGGGTCGATCCAGCCCTTCGCTTCCTGAAGGAGCCATGGCTCGGCCCATTCGCCGCGCGGATCGGTGGCGTTGGTCACGTAGATGCCTTCGTCGGGCATCGGGAAAAATATCCAGAACCTGCCGTCGTGAAAACGGATCGACGGCGCCCAGATGCCGCAGCCAGGACGCACCTCGGCGTAGCTGGGATGGGGGACTTGTTTGACGGCGTGGTTGACGAGCGTCCAGTTGACGAGGTCGCGCGAGTGCAGGATAGGTAGGCCAGGGGTGCAGTTGAAGCTGGAGGCGACCATCCAAAAATCTTCGCCGTGCCTGATCACGTCGGGATCAGAATAGTCGGCGTGGATGACCGGATTCGTGAAGGTGCCGTCACCGTGGTCGGGGGCGTAGGGATAACGAAGAGAGATGGACATGAAAACAGGGTGGGGGAGGACTTGAATGTTCACGAGCCCGGAGACCCCGTCCAGAACGGATGCGTTGCGAAGGGTTGAAATGAGGCGAAGTTGCGCGGTGAACAATAGGGGCTTGCCGAAAGGCTGTCCGTTCGTGCTATTGGTTGTATGGCTCTGCTGGCGCAAGGCATCGATTACTTTGGCCGCGATGGATTTCCGGTGACCGCGCGCCGCGTCCGCACCGAGCCGGGTGGAAAGCCTTCGCACGCGCATGACGTGACCCAGATCGACCACTATCACGATTTCTGCGAGCTGGCGCTCGTGCTTGGCGGGAGGGGGAGGCACGTGCTGGAGGGGGAGTCATTTCCAGTCTCGGCGGGCAACGTGTTTGTGGTGCAGGGCCGGCAGGTGCATTGCTTCCGCGACCGCGTCGATCTGGTGCTGGTCAACGTCATGTATGATCCGCTGCGCCTGCCGCTGCCGTCCGGCCTGCTGCGCCGTCTCCCCGGCTACAGCGCGCTTTTTATGCTCGAGCCCACCTTCCGAAGCGCACACCGGTTTTCGAGCCGACTCCAGCTCGACCGTGAGGATCTCGGCGCCGCCGAGGCGCTGGCCGAACGCATTGAGCGTGAGTCGGCCGGCGCGCAGCCGGGCCACGAGGCCGTGCTGCTCGGCCTGCTGGTTGAGCTGATGGCTTTCCTCTCGCGCCGCTACGGCGAAAGCGACGTGCGTGAGAGCCGCGCCCTGCTCGAAATGGGCAAGCTCATCAGCACGCTGGAGCAACGCTTCGACGAACCGTGGACGCTGGAGCAGATGGCGAAACTCGCCCGGCTTTCGCGCACCAGCCTGCTGCGCGTTTTCCGCCAGGCCACCGGCAAGTCTCCCGTTGATTACCTTATCGGTCTGCGCGTGGAGGCCGCCAAGCGCTTCTTGCGGCAGGGCGACCTCACCATGACCGAGATCGCGCACGAGACCGGCTTCGGCGACAGCAACTACTTCGCCCGGCAGTTCCGTGTCGTCACTGGCACCACCCCCACGGCCTATCGTCGTGGCGGACGCGTATGATTCCTGTCCGATTATGCTAATATGACCAAAGAATGGTCTTTTTGTGAAGGCGCGCCTGCTGGCTTCCTGATAATATGAATCTTCTTAACCCCGCCATGTTCCTCCTCGGACTCGATCTCGGCAGCTCCGCTGTCAAAGCCTCCCTTCTTGATGCCGCCACTGGCCGCGTCGTTTCGTCCGCGCAATCGCCGCAGGGCGAAGAGCTGCCCATCGCCGCGCCCCGGCCCGGCTGGGCCGAGCAGGCCCCCGCGATGTGGTGGGAGCATACCGCGCTCGCCATCCGCGCCGCCATCGCCGGCCATGACGCCTCGAAGATCGCCGCCATCGGCATCTCTTACCAGATGCACGGCCTCGTGACCCTCGACGCCAACAACCAGCCCGTGCGCCCCGCGATCATCTGGTGTGACAGCCGCGCGGTCGAAATCGGCGCGCAGGCCTTTGCCGAACTCGGCACCGCCGCGTGCCTCGGCCGCCTGCTCAATTCCCCTGGAAACTTCACCGCCTCCAAGCTCCGCTGGGTCCAGCAAAACGAGCCCGCCAACTTTGCCCGCATCCGCAAGATCATGCTCCCGGGCGACTATCTCGCCCTGCGTCTCACCGGCGAGGCGCAGACCACCGCGTCCGGCCTCTCCGAAGGCACGCTCTGGGATTTCTCCAAAAACGCCCCCGCCGATTTCCTGCTCCAACACTGGGGCCTTGATCGGGCGCTTCTTCCCCCGCTCACGCCGACCTTCGGCCAACAGGCGGGCGTGCTCGCCTCCGTCGCCGCCGAGCTCGGTCTGCCCGTCGGCATCCCCGTTGCCTACCGCGCCGGCGACCAGCCCAACAACGCCTTTTCGCTCAACGTCCTCAACCCCGGCGAAATCGCCGCGACCGGCGGCACCTCGGGCGTCGTTTACGGCGTGACCGACCAGCTCGCCTACGACCCGCAGAGTCGCGTCAACGGCTTCGCCCACGTCAATCACACCGCGACCGATCCGCGCATTGGCGTGCTCCTCTGCATCAACGGCACCGGCATCCTCTACGCGTGGCTGCGCCGCACGCTTGGCGGTCAGCTCTCCTATCCCGAGCTCAACGCACTCGCCGCCGCCGTTCCCGCAGGAAGCGAAGGGCTGTCCGTGCTGCCCTTTGGCAACGGCGCCGAACGCATGTTGGGCAACCGCCGCATCGGCTCGCAGTGGAGCGGTCTCGACTTCCTTCGCCACACGCCCGGACACCTTGCTCGCGCCGCGCAAGAGGGCATCGCGTTCTCCTTCAGCCACGGGATCGCCGGCATGAAAGCCACCGGACTCGCCCCGAAGAAAATCCGCGCAGGCAACGCCAATCTTTTCCTCAGTCCTGTCTTCCGCGACACACTCGCCGCTACGCTCGGCGTTAGCATCGAGCTGGTCCGCACCGACGGCGCCGCCGGTGCGGCCCGTGGCGCCGGCCTCGGAGCGGGTATCTACAAGAAACCCGCCGATGCCTTCAACGGTCTTGAGGTCATCGAAACCATCAACCCGAATCCCGCGCTCGTCGGTCCCTGCCAGGAAGCCGCCGCGCGTTGGGAAGCAGTCCTCGCCAAGGCGCTTGCATAATCCTTCCTCTGCTCCCTACCCACTACTTTTTTCCTCCCAACCTCCCATGCCTACCAAACTCACCACCGGTTCCAAGACCTACTTCCCTTCCATCGGCCGCATCGCCTACGAAGGTCCCGATTCCACCAATCCGCTCGCGTTCCGTTACTACGACGCCAACCGCGTCGTCGCCGGTCGCTCCCTCGAAAGCTGGCTGCGCTACGCCGTCTCCTACTGGCACAGCTTCTGTGGCAACGGCGGCGACCCGTTCGGCGCGCCGACCCGCCCCATGCCTTGGCTCACCGCCACCGATCCGATCCAACGCGCCAAGGACAAGGCCGACGCCGCCTTTGAGTTCATCACCAAGATCGGCGCGCCTTACTACTGCTTCCACGACACCGACATCATCGACGAGGCCGATACCACGCTCGCCCAGTTCGAGGCCCGCATGGCTGCCATCGTCCCCTACTTGAAGCAGAAACAGGAAGCCTCCGGCGTGAAACTCCTCTGGGGCACCGCCAACCTCTTCAGCAACCCGCGCTTCATGAACGGCGCGTCCACCAACCCCGAGTTCTCCATCCTCGCCCGTGCCGGCGGCCAGTTGAAGGGCGCCATCGACGCCACCATCGCCCTCGGCGGCGAAGGCTACGTGTTCTGGGGCGGCCGCGAAGGATACCTCTCGCTCCTCAACACCGACATGAAGCGCGAACGCGAACACCTCGGCCGCTTCCTCACCATCGCCCGCGACTACGCGCGCGCCCAGGGTTTCAAGGGCAAGTTCTTCATCGAGCCCAAGCCCTGCGAGCCCACCAAGCACCAGTATGATTTCGATGCCGCGACCGTCATCGGCTTCCTGCGCGAATTCAACCTGCTCGCCGACTTCGCCCTCAACATCGAGGTCAACCACGCCACGCTCGCCGGCCACACCTTCCCGCACGAGCTGCAAGTTTCCGCCGACGCCGGCCTCCTCGGCAGCGTGGACGCCAACCGCGGCGACGTGCAAAACGGCTGGGACACCGACCAGTTCCCCATCGACCCGCTCGAACTCACCGAAGCCATGATGGTCATCATCAAGGCCGGCGGCTTCACCCACGGCGGCGTCAACTTCGACGCCAAGATCCGTCGCAACTCGACTGATCTTGACGACCTCTTCATCGCCCACGTTTCCGGCATGGACGCCTTCGCCCGCGCCGCCATCGCTGCCGAGAAGGTCCTCACGAAGTCCGAAATCCCCGGCCTTGTGAAAGCCCGCTACGCGAGCTTCGACGCCGGTCAGGGCAAGGACTACGAAACCGGCAAGCTCACCCTCGCCGACCTCCACAAGATCGCCCACGAGCAGGGTGAGGTCACGCCGAAGAGCGGCAAGCAGGAGCTCTACGAAAGCATCCTCCTTCGCCACATCTGAGGCTGAGCGGACTTTTTAGAACGGTTTCATAAACAAAAACCCGCACCGTTATGGGTGTGGATTTTTTTGTGCTTTGAATGCGGGAAAGGCCGCTAGCGGCCTATCAAATAAAACGGTGGCCGTTTTTATTGCCGTAGCGCCCGACCTTGTGTCGGGCCGGTGCGGCGTGCATGGGGAAAATGATATCTCGGCCTCAAGCAAGGTGAGGTTCTGCAAAGAACGGAGCACACTTGATCGGGTGACTGAAAATGCGGCTAGGGCGAGGTGACGCGGAGTCTGAGGAAGCGGCGGGGTGGATTGGAGGTCGGAAGGTTTACGGTGTCGGTGACGGTGACGTTTTGGCCGACGGTGCCGGGGTTGGTGGCGACGGTGGACCAGGTGGCGAGGTCGGAGGAGGCTTCGACGATGTAGGTCACGTCGGAGCGAGCGCGAAGGAAAGAGGCCTGAAGGTTGAGACCTGAGAGCTGAATAACGGGAGCCGCCACGGAGGCGGCGGAGGTCGGCGAAGTGCCGAGCGCATACTCCAGAAGGTTAAACGCGCCGTCGCCGTCAGGATCGGCGAGGTCGGCGGCTGTCCCGGTGTTGGCAGTGGTGGCGAAGTTAGACAGGCGCCAGGAATCGAGGGCGTTCAGGTATTGGGAGAGGACGACGGTGTTGCCGACCTTGGTGACGAGAAAAGTTCCCTCGCCTCCGGTGGTCGCGAGGCGCTGGTTGAATGTGCCGGAGAGTGTGCCCGTGGAGGTCAACACGTTGAAACTTGTCGCGTTGGCCGGCGTGAAGGCGTTGATGAGCCGGATCGCAAGCGAGCCGGAAAACGTGGTAGCTCCGGAGACGGTGACCGTGTCGTAACTTCCATTCTGATACGCGGTGGCCGGGGTCGTTCCGCCGATGTCCACCGCCAGCGTGCCGCCAACGCCAAGGGTGTAGTTGCCATTGATCGCGGTCTTGCCAGCGGTGCCGAGGTCGCCGGGGGCGAGCGTGCCGCCGGATTGGGTGAGGTCGGTGACGGAAAGCCCGCCCGTCGCCGGCGTGGCAAACCCGGCGCCCGCCGTAATGGTGGCGGCGGTGAGTTGCCCGCCGGTCCAGTTGAAAGTCTTCGTGGCGTTGGCGAGCGCGGCGCCGGCGAGCAGCGTGCCGTTGATGCTGAGTTTGCCGCCGTTGAGATTGAGCGTGTCGGTTTCGGAGCCACCGGTCCCCAGCGCGGCGGTCCCGCCGAGCTGGAGGTTGCCGGACAAGGTGACCGCGCCACCCGTGTTTACGGTGATCGCATTGCTCTGCGCTGTGGTGATGGCTTGATTAAAACCGAGGGTGGTCGCGGTGCCGGTGTAGCTGCCGCCGCTATTCACCGTGAGATTAAACGGGTAACTGGCGCCGTTTTCCGAAGTCATGCTGGGGAATGCGAGCGTGCCGGGGCCGCCTATGCCGCCCACCTGCCACGTGCCGTGGCCGCCGTAGCGGCCGGTCGTCACGTTCACGACGGCACCATTGGTGATGACGGTCGTGCCGTTAAGTTGGGAGCCGGTGCCGTTGGCCCCGGCGTTGCCCAGGGTCCACGTGCCACCACTGAAGGTGGTCGTCCACGTCGAGGCGGTGTTGTAACCGTAAACGGCGAAGGCCACGGGGCCGGAATTGGTCAGCGTCACCGCCGTGCCGCCCGGGGTGAATTTCGCGAGGCTGGCACCGCTCGCGAAGTGCAGCGAGTTGGGCGTCGCCGACGTATTCGCATAGGTAACCGTCCCGGTCGCGGCAGCTGCGGTGA
>JANXRL010000175.1 GCA_025352985.1 Verrucomicrobiota bacterium | reverse complement strand
GCCGAGCGGGGTGTCGCCGTAGCGGTTCATGATGCGGTCGGAGAGGGAGCCGTGGTTGGTGCCGATGCGGAGGGAGCGGCCGAGGGTCTTGGCGCGGAGGACGAGCGGGGAAAACGACTCGTGGAGGCGCTGGAGCTCGCGGTCGTAGTCGGCGTCGGTGTATTCCTTGACGGCGAATTTCTTTTTGTCGGCGTAGTTGCCGGGGTTGACGCGGACTTTTTCAACGTGCTCGACGGCTTCCATTGCGGCGGAGGGGAGAAAGTGGATGTCGGCGACGAGCGGAATGTGGGCGAACCCGGCGGCGGAAAATTGCGAGCGGATGGCCGCGAGGCACTTGGCGGCGGGGACGTTGGGGGCGGTGATGCGGATGATCTCGCAGCCGACCTCGGCGAGGGCGATGGATTGTTTGACCGTGGCGGCGACGTCCTGCGTGTCGCTGGTGGTCATTGACTGGACGCGGACGGGATTGGAACCGCCGACGCCGACCTGGCCGACTTTTACTTCGAGCGTGGGCCGGCGGACGGTGCGAAAACGAGAGGCGCAGTAGGACATGGCGGAAAATAACCAGTGACCATTGTCCAATGGCCAATGTCAAACCGCGGACATGGGTTCACGTTTGACACCCATTAGCGGCCAGCTTGTTTGGCGCCCGTGAATCGTTTCCTCCGCTACGCATGTCTGCTGCTGCTGGCCCTCTGGCTGCCGGCGACGCTGCATTGCAATCTGGAGGCGCTTAACTTGATGTCCGATCTTGATGGAGTGGCCTGCTGCGAAACCGGCGTTTTAGATCATCAGGGTATATGCGACGAGTTCCCCCACACCTTTCCCAAGCCTTCGCCTGAATTCGCAAAGGCGCCTGCCCTATCTCGGTCCATCTGCGAGTTGATACTTTATGTTCGGCTCGTCGTTTCGGTTTGCGGCGACGAACAGGTGACACCGTTCGGCGTGTTCACGCGTCCGCTTGCTTGGGTGCCCATGTGGCATTTTGCGCGTCGCGCGGCTCCATCGCCGCGCGCGCCTTCGGTTTTGGTCTGATCGGTCCTCGCGAGGACTGACAGACGTTTCTCCATTCCTGCGCTGACGCCTGCGCGCGTCCCGCCGTTTCCATGGCCATGCCATGCCTTTTTCCGTCCGTTCATTTTTTCCAACCACCATGACTGTTTTCAAATCTCCCGTTCTTTTTCTTTCCGTGGGGACCGCGCTTTTCCTGGCGCGACCGTCCCTTTTCGCAGGGGACCCGCTCACCCTGCCCGCCGCGCTGGCCGAAGCTCTGGCCCAAAGCCCCGCGTTCCAAGCCGTCGAGGCCGACATTGATTCCGCGAAGGCCGAAGTGCTCGCCGCCCGAACGCGGCCCGCTCCCGAGCTGACGCTCTCTCCCGCCATCCGGCGGCTCCGCGAAAGCGACGGAGCCCGCCACGAATTCCTTGGCGGCATCTCGCTCGCCCAGACCTTCCCGTTTCCCGGCAAACGCGAACTCCTCGTGTCGCTGGCCGAACGCAACGTCGAGCTGCGGACACTCGCCATCGACGGTCTGCATTTCCAAGTCGCCGCCGCCGTGCGCAAGGCGTTCCATGAATTGCTCGCCGCCCAAAACATCGTCGGGCTCCGGCACCAACAGCTCGAATCCGCCGAGACCTTCCGGCAATCGGCCGCGAAGCGTGTCGAAAGCGGCTACGCCTCCGATTTCGAGGCAGTCAAAAGCCAGGGCGACGTCATCGCCGCCCGTAAGCTCCTCCAGGCCACCCACGGTCGGATCGTCTCCGCTCGCGTCGAGTTAAACGCCCTTCTCGGCCGCGATCCCTCGTCGCCGCTCGAAGTCGCCGCCGGGTCGAACGACCCCGTGCCGGACTGTCCGCTCGCCGATTGGTTGTCGCTGGCGCTGGCTTCCAATCCGAGTCTGCGCGTGCAGGCGCTGCAGGCCGAGATCGCGGGGCTAAACGTCCGCAAGGCGCGTCTCGCCCGCAAACCCGACATCACCGCCGGTCCCTCGCTCGAATACAGCAAATCCGAGCAGATCTTCGGCGTCAGCGTGACGATCCCTCTCGCCGGAAAAAACTACGGTCGCGGTGAAATCCTCGCCGCCGACGCCCGGCTGCGCAAGGTCCGCGCCGAGACGGAGCAACTCCGCCGCGAGATCGTCGGTGCGGTCACGCAGGCCGTCGCCCGCCTTGAAACCGCGCGCAGCCAGCTCGCCCTCTATACGCCCGCTTACCTCGACCAACTCAAGGCCGTCGTCGGTCAGGCCGAACAAGGTTACGCGCAAAGCGCCACGTCCCTCCTGCTCTACCTCGACGCCCGCCGCACCTACTTCGACGCGCTTGCCGACCATCAGGAAGCCGTTGCCGACGTCGCCGCCAGCCGTGCCGAACTCGAATCGGCCGTCGGCGCCTCCCTCCAACCCGTCTCCGCCAACTCCAACTGAATCCCTTTATGAAATCATCCCTTCTCATTTCGCCTCTCACCCTCGTGCTGCTCGTCGCCTTGGGCGGCTGCGGCAAAAAAGAAAACGCCTCCGTCCAGCCGGAAACCGCAGCCCCCGCCAAGCACGAGGAAAACGTCGTCACGTTGACCAAGGAAAGCCTCACCCACGTCACCCTTCGCACCGAAGTCGTGGCGCTCGGCAGCCTTGATCTGACCCTCAAGGCCGTGGGCCGCGTCGGCGACAATCTCAACAAAACCGCCAAGGTCACCGCCACGTTCGAAGGTCGCCTCACTCGGCTCTCCGCCGATCTCAACGACCGCGTGAAAGCCGGCGACGTGCTGGCCCTCGTGCAGACCCCCGAGCTGCTCGGCAAGCCGCTTGAGCTGAAGGCGCCCGTGGACGGCGTCATCACCGAGCGCCTCGGAACCACCGGCGAACTGATTGGCAAGGATACCGCTGTTTACACCATCAGCGACCCCGCCGACCTGTGGGTGATCGCCGAGATCAAGGAGCGCGACATCGGTGCCGTCTGCGCAGGACAAGAGGCCGTGTTCACCGTGCTCGCCTATCCCGGTGAAAAATTCTCCGGTAAAATCACGCTGCTCGGCAACCGCGTGGAAACCGAGTCGCGCACCCTGGAGGTCCGCATCGAGGCCAACAACGCCGACGGCCGCCTCAAGCCCGGCATGTTCGCCGATGTGGAAATCGCCACAACCGTCCTCAAGGACGTCCTCATCATCCCCGACCAGGCGCTCCAAACCATGGACGACGCCAAGATCGTCTTTGTCGCGCTCAACGACACGACGTTTGAAAAACGCGTCATCACGACCGGTCTCGAACAGCACGGACGCCTCCAGGTTCTCACGGGCCTCAAGGCCGGCGAACACCTCGTTACCGAGGGCAGCTTCATCCTGAAATCCGAACTGCTCAAAGGCGAACTCGGGGAGGAATAAGCCATGATCAACGCCATCCTCAATTTCTCCGTCCGTCAGCGCATGCTGGTCATCCTCGCGGCCCTCGGGCTCACCGGGTTCGGCCTCATGGCGCTTAAGCAGATCCCGATAGACGCGTTCCCCGACGTCACCAACGTGCAGGTCCAGGTGCTCGCCACCGCCGGCGCCATGTCCCCGCCCGAGGTCGAGAAACTCATCACCCGTCCCGTCGAGATGGCCATCGCCGGCCTGCCCCGACTCACGGAGGTCCGCTCAGTTTCAAAGCTCGGTCTCGCCGCGATCACCATCGTGTTTGAAGACGGGGTGGACGACTACTTCGCCCGCCAGCTTGTCAACGAACGCCTGCAAAGCGCGCGCAACGATCTGCCTGCCGGCGTCGATGTTCAGCTCGGCCCGATCACCACCGGCCTGGGCGAGATATTCCAATACACGCTGGTCAGCGACGACCCCAGATACGACGCCACCGAGCTGCGCACGCTTCAGGACTACATCGTGCGGCCTCTCCTTCGCACCGTGCCCGGCGTCACCGACGTGAACTCGTTTGGCGGTCTCGTGAAACAATATCAGGTCGTCGTAAACCCCGACCGGCTGACGTCGTTCGGCATCACGCTCACCCAGGTTTTCGAGGCGCTGGAAAAGAACAACGCCAACGCCAGCGGCAACTTCATCGAGCACAAGTCCGAGCAATACGTCGTGCGCGGCCTGGGCCTCGTCAAGGACGTCCACGACATCGGCAACATCATCGTCGCGGTCAAGGGACACACGCCGATCTACATTCGCGACCTGGCGACGGTGCAAATCGGCGCGGAGCTTCGCCAAGGAGCGGTGACCGCCAACGGCAAGGGCGAGGCCGTCGCCGGCATCGTCCTCATGCTCAAGGGAGCCAGCGGCAGCGCCGTGGTTGACGCCGTGAAGTCAAAACTTCCCGTGATCCAAAAGGCGCTGCCGAAGGGCGTGGAACTGGTGCCGTTTTACGACCGCACCGATCTCGTCAAGAAGGCGATCCACACCGTGACGAAGGCGCTTCAGGAAGGTGCCGTGTTCGTGTTCATCGTGCTGATCGTGCTTCTGGCCGACGTGCGCAGCGCCATCGTCGTCACGCTCATCCTGCCGCTGGCCGTGCTCTTCGCCTTCATCATGATGCGATGGCAGGGCATCAGCGCCAACCTCATGTCCCTCGGCGGCCTCGCCATCGGCATCGGCATGATGGTGGACGGTGCGGTCGTGATGGTGGAAAACGTCCACCGGCACCTCACCGAGCCGCCCGGCAGGCTCAATCACGCCCACGCGGGCAAGACCGAGACCGTCCTCTACGCCGCGAAGGAAGTGGGACGCCCCATCGTCTTCGGCATCGCGATCATCATCATCGTTTTTCTTCCGCTCTTCACGCTCGAAGGCTTCGAGGGAAAGATGTTCGCGCCGCTTGCGTTCACGATCTCGTTTGCGCTGATCGGCTCGCTTATCCTGTCGCTCACCTTCGTGCCCATGCTCTGCACGTTTCTCCTCAAACAAGAGCCGCACCTGACTGATCCGTTTCACATCCGCTGGCTGAAGGAGTTTTATCTCAAGACGCTCCGGCCTTGCGTGCGGCGTCCGTGGGTCGTGCTCACGGCGGCGGCGGTCGCGTTGGGCGGGGCGTTGTCACTCGTGCCGCGCATCGGCACGGAGTTCCTGCCCACGCTCGATGAAGGCTCGATTGCGGTGCAGACGTTCCGCATTCCGAGTATCTCTCTACCGCAGTCGCTCGCCCTTCAGACCGAGGCGGAAAAAATCCTCAAGCGTTTTCCCGAGGTGATCGACGTCGTGTCCAAGACCGGCCGGGCCGACATCGCTTCCGACCCCATGGGCGTCGAGATCAGCGACGTCATCGTGACGCTCAAGCCGCACGAGGAATGGACGACCGCGAAATCCAAGGACGAGCTGGTTGAAAAAATGCGCGAGGCTCTGGCCGACCTGCCCGGCGTGGCCTCCAGCTTCTCGCAACCCATCGCGTTGCGCGTGGACGAGCTGGTGAGCGGCGTGAAATCCGCCATCGGCATAAAACTGTTCGGCGACGACCTCGATGTCCTGAAACAAAAGGCCGACGACATCGCCCGCGTCCTCGGCAAGGTGCCCGGCGCGACCGACATCAACGTCGAGAAGGTCAGCGGACTCGCCTACCTCCAGATCGAAATCGACCGCGACAAGATCGCCCGCTACGGCATCAACGTCGCCGATGTTCAGTCCGTGATTGAAACCGCCATCGGCGGCCGCGAGGCGAGCAAGGTTTACGAGGGGCTCAAGGTCTTCGGCCTCGCCGTGCGCTTCCCCGAGGAGGCGCGCAACGACGTGGAGCCGATCCGCGAGATCCTCATCCTGTCGCCCGGCGGCGCACTGATCCCTCTAGGCCAGCTCGCCCGGGTGGATGTGGTGGAAGGCCCCGCGCAGATCAGCCGCGAAACCGGTCGTCGCCGTATCGTCATCGAGTGCAACGTCGCGGGCCGCGACCTCGGCGGCTTTGTCGCCGAGGCGCAACGGAAGATCGACGCCCTCGTGAAGCTCCCGCCCGGCTACCTCGTCACCTGGGGCGGCCAGTTCGAGAACCAGCAGCGCGCCATGAAGCGCTTCGCCATCGTGGTTCCGGTCACCATCGCGGCGATCTTCCTGCTGCTGTTCGGTTCGTTCAACTCGGTGAAGCAGGCGGCGCTCATCCTCCTCAACATCCCGTTCGCGCTCATCGGCGGTATCGTCGCGCTGGTCGCGGGCGACTTCAACCTGAGCGTCAGCGCGAGCGTGGGTTTCATCGCCCTCTTCGGTGTGGCGGTGCTCAACGGCGTCGTGATGGTGGGCTACTTCAACGAACTGCGCCGCGAAGGCATGGAGGTCGGCCGCGCCGTGCTTGAAGGCGCGGTCCTGCGCCTGCGCCCCGTGCTGATCACGGCGAGTGTCGCCGCGCTGGGGCTTATCCCGATGCTCTTCGCCACCGGTCCCGGCAGCGAGATCCAGAAGCCGCTGGCGGCGGTCGTGATCGGCGGACTGGTGAGCTCGACCCTGCTCACGCTGTATCTGCTTCCCACGCTCTACCAGGTGTTCGAGCGCGACGGCAAACTGAAGCCCGCCGTGCGCCTCCCCGAGCCGCCTTCAACGAAGGAGATAACTGTGGAGTAACGCCTCGTCTTTTGATGGCGAAATCCAAACAACAAAAGCCGTCCCGCGAGAAGGACGGCTTTTGTTTTCGGAATCGGGAATACTTTCTGCGAATGAGCGGAGCATCACTTGGCGCGGGCGGGCGCGGGAGGAGTCGCCGTCTGCGCGGGGGCTTCGGCTTTGGTGGCGCGGTCGTCACGGATCCAGCGGCGGCTGTCAAAATAGCTCACGTAGATCATCATCGAGAACAGCAGCACCATGAAGACACTCTGGGTCGTGGCGATGAACTGCGGGGGCAGGGAGCGTCCGCGAAGACGGGCGATGGTGGCGAAGAGCATGTGGCCGCCGTCGAGCACGGGGATGGGGAGGAGGTTGAAGATGGCGAGGTTGACGTTAATGAGGATCGTGAACCAGAGGACGAGGCGGATGTCGGCCTGCGAGGCCAGGTGGAAAACGCGCACGATGCCGACCGGGCCGCTGAGTTTGGAGAGGCCGATGTCGGAGTGCGGGTTGAGCAGGCTGAGGAAGGTGTTGTAGGTCTTGCTGACGTCGTCGGCGATCTGGGCGAACGGAGAGGGATAGATGAGGCTGGAGTCGGTGGTGATGGCGAGGCCGAGGTCGGAGGCGTCCTTGAGGGCGGCGCGGGCGGGAATCGTGAGCGTCACGACGGCGTCGCCGCGTTTCACGCGGGCTTGCACGGGCTGCTCGGGAGCTTTGGCGAGAAGGTCGATGTAGGTTTGGACGTTGAGAACCACGGTGCCGTCGAGGGACAGGAGCCGGTCGTTGGCTTGGAAGCCGGCGGTGGCGCCGAGGCCCGTTTTGTCGAGATCCTGCACGATGAGTTCGTAGGCGGGGGAGATGCCGACCTTGCGGATTTTGTCCTCGCCGGAGAGACGGGGGTAGACGGTGACGTCCTGTGTCTTTCCGTCGCGTTCAATGGTCAAAATAGCTTCGCGACGGCCGTCGGCTGCATGATCGGAGCCGGTCAGGAGATACTGCATGAGGTCCTGCCAGTTTTTGAGCGCGTGTCCATCAATGGAGCGCACGGTGTCGCTGATGCGCAGACCAGCTTCGACGGCGGGGCTGGTGACCTTGGTGCCGTCGGCCAGCTTGATCTCGGGGACGATGTAGCCGATGCGGGTGGTTGTCTGGTCGCTCGTGGTGGGCAGGCCGACGCCCCAGACGATGCAGGCTAGGACGAAGGCGAAGATGATGTTACACACCGCGCCGGCGACGGAGACGATCATCTTGGTCGAGTAGGTGGGCGGGGGGAGTTTTTGGATGTCGGTTTTGCTCTCGCCTTCGATGCCGCGCATGTCGGCGAGCTGAGGCAGGGCAACATAGCCGCCGAGCGGAAGCCAGGAGATGCGGTATTCGACGCCGTCTTTGCCGCGCCACGAAAACATCTTTGGGCCGAAGCCGATGGAGAAACGCTCCACCACCATGCCGCGACGGCGGGCGGCGAGGAAGTGGCCCAGCTCGTGGACGAAGATCGAGCCGCCAAAAAAGATGACGATGAGCAGGACCGACCAGAGGTTGGAAAGGAGAGTGTGCAGGAGGTCCATGGGAGGCGGGAGGAAGGCGACGGGTTAAACGCGAAAGGTCGGGAGAGAGGAGGTGGCGACGCGGCGGGCTTCTGCGTCCACGGCTAGGACAGCGGCGAGGTCGGCGGGTTCAAAAGAAGTGAGCGTCTGTAAAGTTTTATCCACTACCTGAGGAATCGCAAGGAAGGGGATGTGTCCGGCGAGGAAGGCGGCGACGGCGATCTCGTTGGCGGCGTTGTAAGCCGCCGGAGCGGAACCGCCGGCGTGCATGACTTCGCGGGCCAGACGGAGCATGGGGAAACGGGCTTCGTCCACGGGGCGGAACTCCAGCGAGAGGAGTTTGGTGAGGTCGAGCGGAGCATCCACGCCGGGAGCGCGCGCCGGATGGAGCAGGGCGTGCTGGATGGGGAACGTCATCGACGGCGGGCAGAGCTGGGCGAGCATGGCACCGTCGGTGAACTCGACGAGGGCGTGGACGATGCTTTGCGGATGGAGGACGGCGTGGCACTGGTCGGCGCGGAGGCCGAAGAGGCACTGCGCCTCGATGAGTTCAAGGCCTTTGTTGGCGAGCGTGGCCGAATCGACGGTGATCTTCGGCCCCATCGACCAGTTGGGGTGTTTGAGCGCGTCGGCCACGGTGACGTGGGCGAGTTTTTCGACCGGCCAGTCGCGGAAGGCGCCGCCGCTGGCGGTGAGGACGATGCGGGAAACGTCGGCCGATGGGTGGCCCTGGATGCACTGGAAAACGGCGTTGTGCTCGCTGTCCACGGGAAGAAGTTTCGCGCCGCTCGCACGGGCGGCGGCCATGACGAACTTGCCGGCGAGGACGAGGATTTCCTTGGAGGCGAGGGCGAGGTTTTTGCCGGCGGCGAGGGCGGCAAGCGCGGGTTCCAGGCCGGCGGTGCCGACGACGGCGACGAGCACGGTGTCGGCCTCGGGGAGCTGCGCGAGGAAGTTGAGGCCGGCGAGGCCGCCGTGAAGGGCGACGTCGGCGGGGAAGGCGTGGGCGGACTTGGCGGCGGCGAAGGCGGCGTGGTCGAACACGGCGACGTGGCGCACGCCGGGATGGGCGCGGGCGATCTCGGCGAGACGGGCGTGATTCGAGTGGGCGGCGATGCCGACGAGCTCAAGTTTGTCCGGGTGTGTGGCGATGACGCGCAGGGTGTTTTCCCCGATGGAGCCGGTCGCGCCGAGCAGGACGATGCGTTTGCGGGAGGAGGCGGACACGGGTGAACTCACAGCAGGCTGAAGACCAGAAAACCAACGGGGGAGGTGAGGATCAGGCTGTCGGAGAGGTCGAACATGCCGCCGATGCCCGGAATGGTGGCGCCGGAGTCCTTGGTGTTGGCGCGGCGTTTGATGACCGATTCGACGAGATCCGACACGATGCCGAAGCCAGCGATGGGCGCGGCGACGACGGCGGCGAGGAGCGGGGTGAACGTCGCCGGAAAATAGTTATATGAGTGGCAGAAATACACGATGCCTGCGCCGAGCGCGGCCGAGGTGAGCAGGCCGCCGATGGCGCCTTCCCAGGTTTTTTTTGGGCTGATGACGGGGGCCATCTTGTGTTTGCCGAAGGCCATGCCGGAGAGGAGGGCGCCGACATCGCAGAATTTGGAGACGGCGATCAGCCAGAGGGCGAGGGCGAGGCCGGTGTGCGCGTGGGGGCCGTTGATCAGCAGTATCCGCACGAGAAACTGGAGCATGAACGGCACGTAGATGAGGCCGAAGAGGGTCCAGGCGAGCGACTCGACGCGGTTCTCGGGGTTGCGCTCGCCGACGATGCGGATGGCGAAGACGACGGCGGCGACGGCGAGGATGGTTTCAGGCGTAACCAGCGGAACACGGGCGATGGGGGAAAGCATGATCGCCGCGCCGATGAGCAGGCCGAGGCGGTCAAAGGGCGTGCAGCCCATGCGGCGGACCATCTGGTAAAGTTCGCGCAGGGTGAGTGTCCCCACGAGCACGGTGAGCATTATGCCGCCGCGTTCTTGGAAGAAATACATCGTGGCGAAAATGATGAGCCACAGAAGGACGGTGCTGAAGATGCGTTTGGGCACGGTAAAGAGACGAGGAGTGGTTTGGGTAGGAGCCCGTTTACGGGCGATGGTTGGGTGGACGAGAGCGTGTGGAGGACGGATGGTTTAATCGCCCGTAAACGGGCTCCTACGACGGAAGCGGAAATCAGCGCGTTGGAGCGGATTTGAGCTGGTCGCTGGTCTGGCCGAAGCGGCGTTCGCGTTTGGCGAAAGTTGCCACGGCGTCGGCGAGGTCGGTCTTGGTGAAATCGGGCCAGAACACCGGCGTGAAAACAAATTCGGCGTAGGCGGCCTGCATGAGGAGGAAGTTGCTGATGCGCATCTCGCCCGAGGTGCGGATGACGAGGTCGGGGTCGGGGATGTGGGCGGTGTAGAGGTGGCGGCTGAACGATTCCCAGGACGTGTCATTAAGCTTAACTTCGCCGGCGGCGACGGCCTTGGCGTAGGCGCGGGCGGCATCGACGATCTCGGTGCGGGAGCCGTAGTTGAGGGCGAGCACGAGGGTGAGGTCGGAGAAGGCGGCGGTGGCCTCCACGGCGTTTTGCAGCAGGATGCGCACGTTGTCGGGCATCTCGTGGATGCGGCCGATGGTGAGCAGGCGGACCTTGTCCTTCACGAGGTTGGCCAGCTCGCGTTTTAGAAAGTATTCGAGGAGACCCATGAGCGCGCCGACCTCGTCCTGCGGACGTTTCCAGTTTTCGACCGAGAAGGCGTAGAGCGTGATGTAACGGATGCCCAGCTCGCGGCCGGCCTTGATGACGGTGCGGACGGTCTCGACGCCGCGCCGGTGGCCCTCGATGCGGGGCAGGCCGCGTTGTTTGGCCCAGCGGCCGTTGCCATCCATGATGATGGCGACGTGGGCGGGAATGGGGGCGGATGACATGCGGGAAGGTATGAGTTAGGGCAGCGGGGAGGGCTTTGACAAGCCGCCAGCTTGGGAGATCGTCCCCGGTGCGGTTGACGCCACCGTGCTAAGGGGAGATCATAAGTTTATGAGCACAAAACCCCTGACTCACGAAGAAATCGGCACCGCGCTGGAAACCCTTCCCGGCTGGACCTTGTTCGGAGATGCGCTGGCCAAGAGCTACACGTTTGGCAGCTTTCGCGAGGCGATGAGCTTTATGGTGCGGGTGGGCTTTGAGGCCGAGGCACTCGACCATCATCCGGAGTGGACCAATGTTTACAGCCGGGTCGCCATCCGGCTAAACACGCACGATGCGGGCGGCAAGGTGACCGCGAAAGACGTCAAGCTGGCCCATCGCATCCAGGAAATTTCCTGGGTTCCGTAGGCCAGTTCACCCGCCCACGCTTTCATAGCCCAAGCATGAAGTTGAAGGTGCGGTCGCCTTCGCCCGGAAGGCCCTCGTGCCCGAAGTCGGGGTAGATCACGACGTCCTTCTTCGAGGTGATCTTGTTATAGGCAGCGAACTGCGTGCTGGGTGGGCAGATCGTGTCCATGAGACCGGTGAACATGAGTATTTCGGCCTTGATGCGCGGGGCGAGGTGTTGGAGGTCGATGTAGCCGAGCTTCGTGAAGATCTCGTTTTCGCGTTCGTGGCGCGGATCGAAGAGGCGGAAGTAAGCCTTGAGCTCTTCGTAGGCGTCCTTGGCCTGGTCCATTTCCCAGACGCGTTGGTAGTCGCAGAGGAAGGGGAAAACGGGCGCGGCGCGTTTGATGCGGGGTTCCAGCGCGGCGCAGGCGATGGTGAGCGCGCCGCCCTGCGAGCCGCCCATGGCACCGACGCGCGCGGCGTCCACCTCGGGCAGGCTCATGACCGCGCGGGCGAGCTGGGCGGTATCGAGAAATATATTCCGGAAAAGAAGATTGTGCGGATTGGGATCGTCGAGACCGCGTATGATGTGGCCGCGAAGGGTGTTTCCGAGGACGCCGCCTTTGTCCTGGGATTTTCCGCCCTGCCCGCGGCAGTCCATCGAGGCGACGCAGAAGCCTTGGCCGGCGTAGCCGAGCTTGCCGGCCCAGTCGCCGCCGTTGCCGGAGTAGCCGTGGAACTGGAGGACGGCGGGGGCCTTCTTCGCGCCGGCGGGGCGGAGGTATTTGGCGTAGATGCGTGCGCCGCCCGCGCCGGTGAACCAGAGATCAAAGCACTCGATGCCCTTGGCGAAGATTTCCTTGCTGGGGACCAGCTCGGGCTTGGGATCGGTGGCGTCCAGTTCGCGGAGCGCTTCGGTCCAGTAGGCGTCGAAGTCGGCGGGGCGAGGGTTGCGGCCTTGATAGGTGCGGAGTTCGGATAGCGGTTTGTCGACGAGGGGCATGGCGGATGCAGAAAAACGGATGAGACAGTCTTAGAAAAGCCGAATCAAGGAGCGCGGTCCGACATCGACGTGGTCGCGGTTTTGGGTAGAAGGCACGGGCACGGCGCGGAGGAAGTTACCTTTGAGGTTGAACACGCCGATGGCGGACTCGTCGTGCAGAGGAACGTAAAATTCGCGGGCGACCGAATCGAAGGCGAGGGAGGTGAGCAGGACGTTGCGGTCGAGGCCGACGGCGCCGAGGCGTTTGCCGGCGAGGGAGTAGCTGGTGACCTTGCTCCGATCGCCGCCGGTGAGGATTAAAAAGCGGTCGAGCTTCTGGTCGTAGGCGACGCCGGCAGGCGGCTCGTAAAGGCTTTCCAGTTTGATGTCGCGGATGTGTTTGCCCCGAAGAGTCGTCTCAACGAGCACCGGGGCGTCGGGGTGAATAAAAAACAAATGCCGGTCGCGGGAGCGGATCGCCAGATCGCCGCCTGGCTTGGCGGGCAGGCCCTCGGCGGTGAAATCGTATTTGATGGCGCGGGCGGGACGGTCGATCACGCGAATAAAGTTGCCCGGCACCGTGCGCAGGAAGAGGTGGTCGGTGAACGGATCGTAGGCGATGCCGTAGAGTTCGTTGACTGAAAATAGATAGCTGGGAACGGTCGCGGCAGGTGCGACATCCGATACGTCGAGGATGGGCGCTTCGCCCGTAGCGGCGACGTAAGTGTGGTTGGGGCCGGGGGTGGAACAACCCGCCTCAAACAAGGCCGCGCAGGCTAGCGCCGTCAAAATGGCGGTGCGCGCCCGAAGGTTTCGCGTTGTCACGCAGGCGGCGCAGTCTGTTAGTCGCGTCATATGAAAGTGGCGTTCATCAGTGGCACAAGCATCGTCAATCCGACGCAGTTCTCAGGGTGGACAGTGCGCAGCGTCGAGACAAAACACGGCGCCGTCACCTTCAAGTCACACGGCGACCACGTGCTGCTCAACCGTCACGGCCCCGGCGCACCGCTGCCGCCGCACATGATCAACCACCGGGCCAACCTCCGCGCACTCGCCGATCTGGGGTTTCAAGACGTGGTGTCGCTCAACTCCGTCGGCTCGCTCAAGCCCGGACTGCCGCCGGGCACGCTGGTGTCGTGCGCCGACTACGTGGGCTTGCAGCAGGGACCGGCCACGTTTTTCGACGACGAGTTGAAAGGCGGCGCGCCGGGCATCGACAACACCCTCATCCCTAGGATCGTTGCCGCGCTCGCGCCGGAGTTCACGGTTCACACGGGAAAAATCTATGTGCAGACACGCGGGCCTCGTTTCGAGACCAAGGCCGAGATCCGCATCATCAAGGACTGGGGCGACGTCGTGGGCATGACCGCCGCGCACGAGGCCGACCTGTGCCGCGAACTCGGCCTGCGCTACAACAGCCTCGCCATCGTGGACAACTATGCGAACGGCCTCGAAGGCACGGAGATTGATTTCGCGAAATTTAAAGACCTCGTAAAATCCAACCAAGCGAAGGTGGACCGGCTTTTTGTGCGGCTGCTGGAGATTTTGGAATGAGCTGAGGGTTGCCCACGGAACACACCGAACACGGAAAGTTCGGAAAACTTCGATCAGGGGTTTTACTTCCGTGTGATCCGTGTATTCCGTGGGCAATTCTATGAAAATCGGCGTCATCGGTCTGGGTATCATCGGCGGAGTTTGGGCGCGGCATTACGAGGCCGCCGGCGTGCTGGCGGGCGCGTGGAATCGCACCCCGCAGCCGGATTTCCCACAATGGAAAACCTCGCCCGAGGCGGTCGCCACGGCGGCCGATGTCGTGCAGATCGTCGTCGCCGATCCGCCGGCCGTGCGGGCGTTGATCGTGCGCATCCTTCCCGTGCTGGGGGCGGGCAAGATCGTAGTGCAGTCCAGCACGATTGATCCGAAGAGCAGCGAAGAATTTCGCGCGGCGGTGATCGCCACCGGTGCGCGTTATCTCGAAGCCCCGTTTACCGGCAGCAAGCCCGCGGCGGAGCAGAAGCAGAGTGTGTTTTACCTGGGCGGAGACGCCCCGCTTGTCGCCGAGCTGGAGCCGCTGCTCTCGCTGATTTCGCAGGCGCGGCTGCACATCGGCACCCACGTGCAGGCGACCACGTTGAAACTGGCGATGAACCTCAACCTCGCCGTGCAGATGCAGGCGCTGTCCGAGGCGCTCGTGCTGGCACGGCGCGCGGGGATTTCCGACGACGTGTTTTTCGGCGCGTTGGGCAGGAATGTCGGTCACTCCGGCCTGGTGAAGCTCAAGGAGCCTAAGCTGCGCGCGGGCGATTTCGCGCCGCAGTTTTCGGTGAAGCACATGTTGAAGGACATGCGCCTGGCCTCGGGCATCAACGGCTGCGAAGATTTTCCCGTGCTCGACACGGTGCGCGACCGCCTGGCCGCCGCCGACCGCGCGGGGATGGGCGACGAGGATTTTTCCGCTCTGATCAAGCTGATCGGGTGAGCGGTGTCGGGCGGCGGAATCGGAGGGTTTGACCGCGAATAGAATCGCCGAAGGTGGCGATTCGGTGGGAGCGGTTTCGGCCAACCCCGCAGCAGCGGGGCACGTGGCCTCCACGGTTAAGCGGAGGGGCGGCTGATGCCGCCGGGGGGCGGATTCATTCACCCCAGTCGGCGTATTCCCAGGCGCGCTTCACCACGGCGTGGCCGTTTTCGATTAGGTGATCGGCGATGGACCGGCCTGTCTCGTGGTAGGTGTGAACCCAAGCGCAGCGGGCATAGGGCTCAGGGCGCGGGCCACAAGCTCTCGCGATCCAGCCGCGTGAGCACCGATTGCGTGTGGACGCCGAATTTCGGGGCGACTTGTTCGGCGAATTTGAAGCGAAGGTCTTCCGAGCGGAGCCAGTTGGGCATGATCGCGCCGATTTGCTTGGCGAACTGGTCGAACAACTCCCGCAGGCGTTCGACGGGGATCAACAGTCGTCCGGCAAATTCGTTGGCCTCCTGTTCCAGCCAGTAGCGCGCAGGGTCTTCGCCCTTAAAGTGGCGGGCGAAGTGGTCGAACGAGGAGAACTTCACCTTGTCTGCGTAGTCGCGGTGCAGCGCCCAGTGGCCGAGTTCGTGGGCCACCGTGAAGCGCAGGCGATTCTGTTTCCATACCGGGCCTTTTTCCCAGAACACGTAGCTTTCGGCATCCACGTAGATGCCGGTGAAATCCTGGGTGAGCGCCGCGTCGATGCGGTATTTGGCCAGCAGGTCATCGAAGGGGATCACGTCGAGTCGCAGTTGCAGCTCCACGACGGAAACACGTCCACGGGGAGCACGCCGCCCGCTTGGGCGAGGTATTGCCGGCGAAACGCCTCGGCCGCGTCCCAGACTTTGTTGGCTCCGTTCATTATTTGGACTTGGGGCTGTGGAGGGCGCGCACGTCTTCGACGAATTGTTTGAGCGCGTCGTCGTCCAACTCCGATCCCCGTGCCGCGCGGAAAAAGGCCGGCAGGGCGGCGAGCACCCGCTCGTCGGAGGCGATGTCGGCCGGGAGTTCGCGGCGCGACAGGGCGGCGGTGTCGATGAACTCCTGGCGGGCCGCGCCGGTGAGGTCGAGGGCGTCGGCCCAGGTTTCGAGGATGGCCGGGTCTTTGGGGGCGGGGATGATGCCGCGCTCCAGTTTGCTCCAGTTGCTGGGATCTACGCCGAGCTGTTCGCAGCACTGGCGAAGGGTGAGCTCTTTCGCGATGCGGATGTTTTTGAGTAAGGCGCCGAAGTTCATGGGGGGATTAATCTGTGGTTTAGTTTACACCACATGTCAACCGGCCTCGGCTAAGGTGCTCAAACTTCTCTCCCCTGGCGAAGGCGGCACGCCGCCGACCAAGCCTGGCCGTGGCGCACCCCCGGCGTGGTGACGATCCACAAGAGCTTCCTCCTCCCGCCAACACGCCCGCTCAACGAGTAAACAGGAAATTGTCTTGGTAAACGCAAAGCCCGCCGTGCGAAAACGCGGCGGGCTTTGGTATTTTTTAAGAAGGGCTCTTAACAAGCGGAGTGCGCTGGAACATTGTAACCGGGTTGTGCAGGTAGCACAGGACGCGGTAGGTGTAGAGGGTGGTCATCATCAAGCAGCATCAATTAGAGGTCAGTTCTTCTACTAGGATCTGGCGGCGACTCCACAGCGAGGGTTTGATGGCATA
>JANXRL010000034.1 GCA_025352985.1 Verrucomicrobiota bacterium | reverse complement strand
CTCACGATTTTCTCGGCATGAGGCCGCACAAGAAAGGAAGAAGCCAGGGCGTGCTGGTGCGGGCCTTCCTGCGCGACGCCAAAGCCTGCGCGGTGGTCGATCTCGCCACTGGCGCCGCCATCGAGATGGAGTTGCTCGCGCCCGAGGGTTTCTTCGAGGTATTCATTCCGAAAACCAAGGCTGTCTATGCCTACCAGCTCCGCGCGACGCGCCACTGCGGCGAGATTCGCCAATTCTACGATCCGTATTCTTTCCTGCCCACGCTCGGCGAGCAGGACCTCTATCTTTTCAACGAGGGCAACGAGCACCGCATCTACGAAAAACTCGGCGCCCACGTGCGCGATCTCGGCGGCGTGACCGGCGTGTCGTTCGCCGTCTGGGCGCCCAGCGCGGCGCGCGTTTCGGTTGTCGGCAACTTTAACCACTGGGACGGCCGCTACTTCCCGATGCGGCCGCTGGGCGCGTCGGGCGTGTGGGAGATTTTCATCCCGGGGCTGGCCGCAGGCGAACTCTACAAATTCGAAATCCTGGACCAGGCCGGCAATCCGCGCGTCAAGACCGACCCTTACGGCACCTACTTCGAGGCGCCCCCCGGCAACGCCTCCATCGTGCACGACCCGCGCGGACACCAATGGAACGACGCCGAGTGGATCGCCCGCCGCGAAGCCAACGCCGGTTCCATCGACCGTCCGCTTTCGGTTTACGAAGTCCACCTCGCCTCGTGGAAGCGCAAGGTCGAGGACGGCAACCGCGTTTTCTCCTACCGCGAGCTTGCTCCCATGTTGGCCGACTACGTCACCGAGATGGGCTTCACTCACATCGAGGTCATGCCGCTCGCCGAGCACCCGTTTGACGGCTCGTGGGGCTACCAGGTCACGGGCTTCTTCGCGCCCACCCAGCGCTTCGGCACGCCGGATGATTTTTCGTTCTTCATAGATTACCTGCACCAGCGCGGCGTGGGCGTTATCCTCGACTGGGTGCCCGCGCACTTTCCCCGCGACGCCTTCGCGCTCGCCGAGTTCGACGGCACCCATCTCTACGAGCACGCCGATCCCCGCCAAGGCGCGCACTCGGACTGGGGCACGCTCATCTTCAACTACGGACGCAACGAAGTCCGCTGCTTCCTCGTCGCCAACGCCCTTTCCTGGCTCGACCGCTACCACCTTGACGGTCTGCGTGTGGATGCCGTCGCCTCGATGCTCTACCTCGACTACTCCCGCAAGGAAGGCGAGTGGATCCCCAACAAGTTCGGCGGACGCGAGAATCTAGAGGCGATGGATTTCCTCCGCCAGACCAACGAGGTTGTTCACCGCTATTATCCCGGCGTGCTGACCATCGCCGAGGAGTCCACCGCGTTTGCTGGTATCTCGAAGCCCGTCTGCGACGGCGGCATCGGTTTCGACTTCAAGTGGAACATGGGCTGGATGCACGACACGCTGAAGTATTTCCAAAAGGAGCCCATCCACCGCAAGTGGCACCACAACGACCTCACCTTCGGCGCGCTCTACCAATACACGGAAAACTTCATCACCGTTTTTTCCCACGACGAAGTGGTGCACGGCAAAAACTCCATGCTCCACAAGATGGGAGCCTGGCACATCCCCGAGAAGGCGGCCAATCTCCGCGCGCTCTACGCGCACATGTGGGCGTGGCCAGGCAAGAAGCTCCTCTTCATGGGCTGCGAGTTCGGCCAGTCCCGCGAGTGGGCCTACGCTGGCCAGCTCGACTGGAATCTCCTCCAATTTCTCGATCACGAAGGCATCCGCCTGCTCGTGCGCGACCTCAATAAACTCTACGCGGGCGAGCCCGTGCTGAGCCACAACGACCTTAATCCGCAGGGTTTTCGCTGGATCAACGCCCACGACGCCGACGCCAGCGTGATCTCCTATCTGCGCACCGACGCGTCCGAGAAGACGTTCTTTGCTGTTGTCGGCAACTTCACGCCCGTCCCCCGGCAGAACTTCCGTATCGGCGTGCCCCGTCGCGGTTGGTGGAAGGAGATCCTCAACACCAACAGCCAGTATTACGGCGGCACCGGCAGCGGCAACGGCGGCGGGATGGAGGCCGACGACACCCCCGCGAACGGGTTCCCCCAGAGCATCAACCTCTCATTGCCCTCGATGAGCACCACGATCTTCAAGTGGGTCGCGGAAGGGTGAGGCTGAGGTTGGTGGCATCGTGCCGAGCGAAGTGCAACAGGAGGCCTAAAGGCATGAAGCTGGCGTCAACTGCTTGCAGTTTGGCCTCGGCGAAGCCGGAAGACCATGTGTGTGTAAGAAAAACTACCGGCAGCTGACGCCGTGTGAACGGCA
>JANXRL010000131.1 GCA_025352985.1 Verrucomicrobiota bacterium | reverse complement strand
GGCGCGGGCATCCTCACCGGCATCCTCACCGGCATTGTCGTGGTCGGACTCCTGCCCGTGCTCGAAGGGCTCTTCAAGCGCACCACAGACATCACGCTGCTTGAACTCACCGACTACAACCACCCCCTCCTCCGCCTCATGCAGATGGAGGCCCCCGGCACCTACCATCACTCCCTCGTCGTCGCCCAGCTCTCCGAAAACGCCGCCGCCGACATCGGCGCCAATCCGCTTCTCGCCCGCGTCTGCGCCCTTTTCCACGACATCGGCAAGACCGCCAAGCCCGAGTATTTCACAGAGAACCAGCGCGACGGCATCAACCCCCACGACGACAACAACCCCTCGCTCTCCGCCCTCATCATCAAAAGTCACGTAAAAGACGGCGTGGACCTCGCCCTCAAGCATAAGCTCCCCCGCGCCGTGCTCGACGTCATCCAGCAGCACCACGGCACCACGCTCATCCGCTACTTCTACCACCGCGCGGTCACCGACACGCGTTCGCCGCTGCCCTTCCCCTCCGGCCTTTCCTCCCGCAATCCCTTCGCCCCCGGACTCGATCCTTCACCCGTAAGCGAGACCACCTACCGCTACGACGGCCCCCGCCCCCAGTTCAAGGAAAGTGCCATCATCCACCTCGCCGACGGCGTCGAGGCTGCCTCCCGTTCCCTGCGCAAAGTCACCCCCCAGCACCTCGGCGAGATCATCGATCAGATTTTCCACGACCGCATGGAGGATGCCCAGCTCGACGAAGCCCCCCTCACCCTGGAAGAAATCAGCAAGATCAAGACGAGCTTCACCTTCACCCTGCTCAACATGCTGCACGGCCGCGTCGCCTATCCCGCCGCCTCGGAAACCGAAAAGCCCACCCAGGCTTGATCGACGCCATGCCTGCTCTTCGCCCCATCGACATCCGCAACGCCCACCCGCACCTGCGTCTCGACAAAAAAGCCGTCGCCAAGGTCATCCACACGCTCGACGCGCACCGCGCCCACTTCCAAGGCGGTTGCCCCGACGGCGAACTCTCCCTCGCCTTCCTCACCGACAAGGCACTCGCCAAACTCCACGGCGATTTCCTCGACGACCCGACCACGACTGACGTCATCACCTTCGAAGGCCAGCCCGCGCTCGGTGTCGCCGGCGAAGTCTGTGTCTCCGCCGACACCGCCGACACGTTTTCCAAAACCCACGCCAAAAATTTCAGCGAAGAACTCACCCTCTACGTCGTCCATGGCTGGCTTCACCTCGCCGGCTACGACGACTTGGCCCCCGCAAAAAAGCGCAAAATGCGTGCCGCCGAGGCCCGCGCCATGACCATCCTCCGCACCGAACAAGCCGTGCCCACGTTTAACTTCAAGCGCTGATCCGATTCCACGGCTCTCCGCTCCAGACTCTCCGCTCTCAGCTTTTTCAAGTGTCCGGCCCTTCGCTCACCACCGACGCCATCATCCTCCTGAAACGTCCCGCCGCCGACGCCTTTCAGACGTTCTCCGTCTTCTCCCCCGGCCACGGCCTCTTGCGCGTCATCCAGCGAATCCCCAAAAAACCGTCCGCTGCGCACGCCGCCCTCGATCTCTTCGACGAAGTTTCCTTCCTCCTCGACGGCGCCCCGCAAGGCGACGCGTGGTTCGTGAAAGAAGCGCGCATCCTCGCCCGCCACGGCGGCATCGGTCGCAACTACGAAGCCCTCGTGCGCGCCTCCTCCTTCGCCACGCTCGTCAGCCACAACCCCGTTCCCGAAGAAAGCCGCCCCGCCGTCCACGCGCTCCTGCACACCGCCTTCACGTCCTTCGCCACCACCGCCAACGCCGACATTGTTTATCTTAAAAGCCTCTATTGCTTCGCCCGCGACGAAGGTTTCCCCGTGAAACAAGAGTGGTTTCCGGCCCTCACGCCGTCCGACCGCGAACTCGCCGCCACACTGCTCAACCGCCCGCTTACCGAGCAAACCGTCTCTCCCGCCGACGCCGCCCGCCTGCTCCTCCGACTGGAAGACTACCTCCGCCGCCACACGGAAATCGTCCTCGACTAGCCAATAAGTCCCCTAGGTCCTATACTTCCCACTCTCAGTGATTTTCGACCTCGATCAACGCACCGCCAGCCTGAGCATTGGCGAATTCGCCGGCTTCACCATAGGCCCGCGTGAATCCGGCGACGGCTCCCAAGGCATTTGGCGCGCTCAGCTCGGCACCCGCTGGCACCAAGAACTCCGCGTCACCACCGGAGCCGCCACGCCCGCCGCCACCTTTGAAATCCCCGTCACCGGCCGTGTCTTCCACGCCGGCTGGACCCTCACGCTCACCGGCCGCATCGACCAGCTCCTCCCCGCGACCCCGATGTCGCCCGCCACCCTCCGCGAGATCAAGACCACCCTCCGCCCCCTGCCCACGCCCGAGGAAGAACTCCGTGCCGACCACCCCGGCTATTTCGCACAACTCGCCACCTACCTCGCCCTCCGCCGCATCGCCGACCCCGCTGAAAAAGTCCGCGGCGAACTCGTCTTCGTCGAAGCCGGCAGCGGCTTCATCCAGACCATCGCGTTCACCGCCGCCGACGAAGCCCCCTTCCGCGTCCAACTCGAACGCGTCGCCGAATTTTTAAATCTCCGACTCCGTGCCCGCGACCGCCTCCGCACCCTCTCCTTTCTACCCGCATTCAGCCAACTGCGCGCCGGCCAGGAAACCACTCAGGCCGAACTCTCCGCCGCCCTCGCGCAACATCGCCGCGTCCTCTTCACCGCCCCCACCGGTTTCGGTAAAACAGGCGTCCTCCTCGAATGCGCGCTCGGCGCCATGAAAGCCGGCCGTTACTCCCGCCTCCTCTATCTCACGAGCAAATCCACCGGCCAGCTCCAGGTCATGCGCACCCTCCAGTCCATGACCGCTCCAGCCACCATTCAAGACTCTCAACCCAGTCACGGCACCGCCGTGTCCGCCTGGCACGTCCGCCCGAAACGCGAACACTGCGTCAACCACACCTTCCACTGCATCCGCGACAGCTGCGCCTACCTTCGCGACCTCGACCGGCGCTGGGCCCAGAGCGGACTCGCCCGGTTTTATCTCTTCGAAGACACCGCCCGCGACCTCGACACCCTCCGCGCCGCCGGCCGCGACGCGATGATCTGCCCCTACGAAATCACGCGCACCGCCCTCGCCTTTCAGGACGTCTGGGTCGGCGACTACAACTACGTCTTCGCCCCCTCCAACCGCACCCTCTTCTTCGACCAGCCCGGCTTCAATCCAGCCGAAACTCTCCTCGTCCTCGACGAGGCGCACAACCTCTCCTCACGCGTCGCCGACGCCTTTTCGCACGTCCTCCTCGCCGACGATGCCCGCCTTGTCCTCGCCGAGCTGGACCACTTGCGCGTCGCCGGCCCGCTGCTCCGCGCCTGGGAATCGTGGACTGCTTTTCTCGCGACCCTCCCAATCTGCGACGCGCTGTCCCTTGAATACGAAGACGATCTCGCCGACACCCTTCGCACCGTTTCCGAGCAGCTCGCGTTGCACCCGCCTGATTTCGCCACCCTCGGTCCTCATCTCTCCGAACAACTCTGGCTCATCCCCGTCTTCAACGCCTGGGTCGCCGACGCGTCCCTCAAAAAACTCCTCTGGTCCCCGCGCCCCGGCGAGTTGCGCGGCACCTGCCTCGACGCCGCGTCCGCCATCGGCGCATCCCTGCAACCCTTCGGCGGCGTGATCTTCGCCACCGCCACCCCCGGCCCCGTCGAAGCCTTCGCCGCCGCCTGCGACCTGATTGGAGGTAGGGCGGGACCGCTGGGCCCGCCGCGCACAACCTTCGATTTACGCATCCTAAACACCGCGCCCAGCGGTCACGCTCCCCCCCCGGATTCTCAGCTCGCCTCCGTCACCGCCCGCACCCCCTGGCGCGACGCCGCCTACGACATCGCCTACGACATCCGCGTGGACACGACCTATCAGCACCGCCCGCGCACCTACGCCGCCACCTCCGCAACCATCGCCGCCCTCCAC
>JANXRL010000113.1 GCA_025352985.1 Verrucomicrobiota bacterium | reverse complement strand
TCCTTGGAGTATTCCTCCTGCTCCTCGGGGCTGCCGGCCTCGATGAGCTCGATCATCACGTCGAGGTCGTCAACGCGCTTTTTAAAAGCGACGACCGGGAGGACGGCGCGTTTCAGGGTGTTGACCTTGGCGATGTGCTTTTGGGCGCGTTCGTTGTTGTCCCAGAACGCGGGGTCGCCCATCTGGGCGTCGAGGGCCTCTATTTCGCGAAGCTTTTGTTCGCAGTCAAAGAAACCTCCCTAGGTGCCCGGCGCGCCTTTTGATGTTCTCGATGTGGGAAAAAGTTTCTGGAGCAATCATGTGAAAACGTCATGACCGCAACGCCGGGCAGCAGGCGCAAGAATGAAAAGCGCCGGCAGCCGCGAACGGCCTAAAACCAGCCTTTTTTAACGGTCACGTAGGTCGCGACGAACTCGCTATCACTCTTGGTGAGATAAACGATGCCCTCGATGAGACCGATGACACCCATGATGTAGGCAGCTCCACCCAGCGTGAAAACTCCTCCGAGAAACGAGATGAGCAGCGTGATGACACCTTCCTTGGTGTAACCGAGGATAAACTTATGCACGCCAAGACACCCCAGCAAAATACCGCATACGCCAGCCGCTATTTTTTTGTCAGCCCCAGCCGGTGTGGTTTCACTCATGGATCGAGAACAGGCGGGTATCGCCACAAGTGTCGAACCAAAGAAAAACCATTGGCTCATCCACTCACTCCACGTTCTCGCCGGCCAGCCGGGCGGCTTTGCGCTTCTTCCAGTCCCAATACCACGCGATCCAGATGGACGCCTCGTAAAGGATGTAGAGCGGCACCGCCATCGCCACCTGCGTGATGACTTCGGGCGTCGTCAGCACCGCGCCCAAGACGAGGCACAGCACGATCACGTGCCGACGATAATGCCCGAGCTGCTGGTGCGTGAGCAGTCCCATCTTCACCAGCAGCAGCACGATGACCGGAAACTGAAACCCGAGGCCCATGCCAAAGATGAATTTCGTAACGAAGCCGATGTAGTCGTCCGCCTTCCAGTCGTAGGCTTCGAAGCCCATCAGCTGGGAATACTCGATCGACGCCCGCAACGCGATCGGCAGGAGGAAAAAGTAGGTCAGCGCCACCCCGGCGAGAAACAGCGCCGTGCCCCAGGCAAGCCAAGTGCCTAGCGCGCGTTTTTCCCTAATATGCAGGGCCGGCAGGATGAACTGCCCCATGAAAAATACCCAGAACGGCGCCGAGAGCACCAATCCGCCGTAGATCGCGACGTGAAACGCCACGTAAAACGCCTCCGTGGGGCTGAAATTGTGCAACTTCACCCGCACGCTCGCGCTAACGGACTGGGGCGCAGAATCGGGCGTGAGGGTCACAATCTGCCGGCCGTTCACCAGCGCCGTTCCCACGTGAAAAAGCACGTGCGGATCCTTGCCTTCCGCCAGACCAGGGAACTGCTCCAGCGTGACCGGATATGGACCAAGCTTTGTGTCGCCGATCTGAAAAGCCACCGTGGGATGCGGCTTCTCAAACATGTCCATGCGGTGCAGCGGATATTCCAAGATAGAGACGAGCCGGTCGCCCATGCACAGGCACAACAGCAGGCCCACGCCCACCGCCATCGCGGATTTGACAAGCGCGGAACGCAGGTCGTCCAAGTGCGCCCAAAAGCTTTTTTGAGAGCCCGGGTCGGCGCCATCGGAAGTGTCGTTGTCGTCAATCGCCATGATGAAACTGATGGCAGTCAGGCGACAGGGGCGCAGTGCCGCAAGCGGGGAAGTGGAGTCCGCCCCTCACCCTTCAAATCTGGAAATCAACGCGCCCGCTGCTCTCGTGCAGGCCGCACTCGCGCTTCAGGCCGCCGAAACGCGTCTGCTCCTCGGTCATGCCGACTTCGAGTTTCGACGTGCTGTGCCAGTCGCCCACGGAGACGTAACCCTCTTCCCAAAGCGGATGGTAGTTCAGCCCGTGATCGGTGAGGTAGCGGTGAATCGTGCGGTTGTCCCAATCGATGATCGGGTGAACCTTGGTGATTTTGTTCTGGCGCTGCACGACGGGCAGCGCCTCGCGCGTGCTCGCCTGCGAGCGGCGCAATCCGGCGAGCCAGGCGGTGGCCTGCAACTCGCGCACGGCGCGGTCCATCGGCTCGACCTTGTTCAGGTGGTTGTAGCGTTTCAGCCCGTCGATACCCTGCTCCCATCGCTTGCCGAAAAGCGCCTCCTGCTGGGCGGCCGTCATGGCGGGCACGTAGGTCTTAAGATTGAGCGAAAGTTTTTCGGTGAGATCCTTCGCAAACCGGTAAGTCTCGGGAAACAGATAACCCGTATCGACAAAGATCACCGGGATTTTCGGCGCGATGCGCGTAACGAGATGCAGCATCACGGCCGATTGAATGCCAAAGCTGGTCGTCAGCACGAGGCCCTCACCAAACTCATCCAACGCCCACTTCACCCGTTCTTGCGCCGAGGCTTTCTCCAAATCCAACGTGGCTTTCAGGGTTTGCTCAACGGCGGCACTCATCAATGTGCAACAACCAATACTTACTTTATGTCCCAAGTAAAGATTGCCGATCAAAAAAGAATTAAAGCCCTAAAGGTTAGATTTTTAAAATCCCTATAATTTTAGGAGAATGGCCTTTGGTTGAGCCCAAAGGTTCGCAGATCACTGCACTGCGGCGAGCAGGCGTTCGAGTTCGGCGCGCTTGGCCTGCTGGTCGGCGAGTTGTTTGCGGGCACCTTCGAGAACGGCGGGCGGGGCCTTGCTGGTAAACGCTTCGTTGGAGAGACGGGCCTCGGTGCCGACGATGTGTTTGTTCAGCGCGTGGATTTCCTTGGTCAGGCGCGCGCGTTCGGCGGCGGGGTCAACCTGCACGCCGGTGTCGAGGTAGAGCGTGCCGAGCGAGGTCACGGTCGCGGGAAGCGACAACTTCTCGGTGGTGCGGGAGATTTCCGCCGCGCCAACGAGGCGGGCGAGCTTGCTCAGGTTTTTCTCCAGCGCGTGCCACTCGGGCTGGCCAGCGAGGGCGAAGAATTTCACGTCGCGTTTTTGCGCCACGGATTGATCGGCTTTGAGTTCGCGGGCGAGCGTGCTGAATTGCTTCAACTGCTCCACGCGGCCGGTCGCGGCGGCGTCCACCGTCACGCCGCGCTTCGCGAACAACGCGACCAACCCGGCGGCGGTCTCGATGCGCGTTTCCTGAACGAAGGATTTCTCCGCGCCGTAGCCGAGCAAGTGCCAGAGTTCCTCGGTGATGAAAGGCGCGAACGGCTCGAACATGAGCAGGAACTCGCGGATGACGAGATCCTGCACGGCGAGCACGTGGGCCTTGGCGGCGGGCTCCTGAAGGCGGGCCTTGGCAACTTCGACATACCAGTCGCAAAAATCGTTCCAGAAAAACGAATACAGGCGCTGCGTCGCCCCGGCGAACTCGAACCCGGCGAAGCTCTTTTCGAGCGTGGCCATGGTGTCGAGCAGCGCGCCGAGGAGCGCATGGTCGTCGTCGTCAAGGTGCGCGGGATCGACGCGGCCGAGGATGGCGGCGAGCGAGGAGTTGTCGGCCATCTCGCCGCTCATCTGGCGGAAGCGGCAGGCGTTCCAGAGCTTGTTGCAGAAGTGTTTTCCCGCCTCGACGCGGGACTCGTCGAACTTCACGTCCTGGCCGAGCGGCGCGATCTGGAGCAGGCCGAAGCGGAGGCCGTCGGCCCCATAGGCGTTGATGAGGTCGAGCGGGTCGGGCGAGTTGCCGAGGGTCTTCGACATCTTGCGGCCCTGCTTGTCGCGCACGATGCCGTTGAAATAGACGTGTTTGAACGGAATGCGCTGCTCCACGGGCGCGCCGGGATTGGCGAATTCGAGGCCGGCCATGATCATGCGGGCGACCCAGAAAAAGATAATGTCCGCACCCGTCGCGAGCGTGGTCGTGGGGTAGAACGCATCAAAGTTGGCCGCTTTCTGCGCCTCGGCGTCGGGCCAGCCGAGTGTGCCGAAGGGCCAGAGCCACGAGGAGGCCCACGTGTCGAGCACGTCGTCTTCCTGCTCCCAGTTTTCAGGGTCGGCGGGGCCGTCGAGAGAGACGTGGATTTTTTTTGGATCGCGGAGATCGGCCTCGGTGAGTTTCTCGCGGTCGATACCCTTCGCATACCACACGGGAATGCGATGACCCCACCAGAGCTGGCGGCTGATGCACCAGTCCTGGATGTTTTCGAGCCAGTTCAGATAGACCTTCGACCAGCGCTCGGGGTGCATCTGGATGAGCCCGTCGCGCACGACCTGCTTGGCCTCCTCGATGCGCGGATAGCGCAACCACCACTGCTGCGTGAGACGCGGCTCGATGGGCACGCCGGCACGCTGCGAGTAGCCGACGTTATTTTCGTAAGGCTTTTCTTCGATGAGCGCGCCGGATTCGCGGAGGAGTTCGGCGGATTTCTTGCGGGCGGCGAAACGCTCCATGCCCGCGAGCGCGGGACCGGCGAGATCGTTCAGGGTGGCGTCGGCGTTGAGCAAGTCGATGACGGGGAGTTTGTGGCGCTGGCCGATCTCGAAATCGACCTTGTCGTGCGCGGGCGTGACCTTGAGGACGCCGGCGGCGAAGACGGGATCGACGGCGGTGTCGCCCACGATGGGCAGCTGCACGCGTTCGCCGAGGGGACGCCAGACGGTTTTGCCGATGAGGTGTTTGTAACGTTCGTCGTCGGGGTGCACGGCGAGGGCGACGTCGGCGGGAATGGTCTCGGGGCGCGTCGTCTCGACGGTGAGGTGGGTGAGCGGCATCACGTTGCCCTCGGCGCCTTTCGTCGTGGAGGGTTCGACGAGTTCGTAGCGGAGCTTGTAGATGAAGCCCTTGGTCGGACGCATCTCAACTTCCTCGTCGGAAAGCGCGGTGAGTGAGGCGGGGCACCAGTTGACCATGCGCTTGCCGCGATAGATGTGGCTGCGGCCCTGGGCGTCGGTGCTGTTGAAGAGTTTTACGAACGACGTGAGCACGGCGCGGCTGTAGTCCGCATCCATGGTGAAGGCCGTGCGGTCCCAATCGCAGGAGCAGCCGAGCTGGCGGAGTTGTCGGAGGATGTGGTCGCCCTTTTCGTCGCGCCACGTCCACACGCGCTTGAGGAATTCGTCGCGGCCGAGATCACGGCGGCCCTTGCCCTCGGTTTTCTTGAGGTGTTTTTCCACCATGGTCTGCGTGGCGATGCCGGCGTGGTCGGTGCCGGGGATCCAGCAGGCGGCCTTGCCTTCGAGGCGGGCGCGGCGGATGAGGACGTCCTGGAGGGTGTTGTTGAGCACATGGCCCATGTGCAGGATGCCGGTGACGTTGGGCGGCGGGATGACGATGGTGTAGGTCTCCTGCCCGGGGGCGGCGCGGCCAGCGAAGCACTTGGCTTCCTGCCAGGCGGCATACCACTTGTCCTCAACGTCCTTCGGTTCGTAGCTCTTGGTGATCTCGGCCATGTTAAAAATGTGAACAGTCACGCAACCATCCGCAAAGACGCGTGGCAAGCGGAGGATTGGCCGCTCGACTGCGGGCGCACGTTCCCTCAATTAAACAACATCCATGTTAGGACGCATCCAGAAACACGCCAAGGAACGCCTCAATTTCGCCGGCAACGTTCCGACCGCCAAACGCCTGTCCGCCTGCAAGACTTTCCTCCGTCTCGAAAGCGCGATGATCCGCATGCGCCACGACGCGGGGGAATCCGGCCTGGTCGTCGCACAGGCGCGCGCCGGCATGATCGACGTGATGCTGCGCCATCTCTTCGACTACGCGGTCGCATCCTATGAACGCCTGCATGAACAACTCCCCGCCCCCGTCGCCCTCCTCGCGATCGGCGGCTACGGACGCGGCGAACTGAGCCCGTTCAGCGACATCGACATCATGTTCCTGTTTCCCGCGAAGGTGAAGCCTGCGGTGATCCAGCCGCTGCAGGAGCATCTGATCAACGAGATCCTCTACATCCTCTGGGACTGCGGCCTGAAGGTCGGCCACTCGACGCGCACGATCGACGAGGTCTTCGCCGAGGCCCGCAAGGATATCCAGAGCAAGACGTCCATGCTCGAGGCGCGGCTCCTCGGCGGCTCCACCGCGCTGTTCAACGGCTTCAAGCAGGCCTACCGCGCCTACTACACCGTCGAAGATCCCAAGGCCTACATCACCGCCCGTCTCTCCGACCAGGCCACCCGCCGCGCCAAATTCGGCGACACTGTGTTCCTCCAGGAA
Organism: Verrucomicrobiota bacterium; assembly: GCA_025352985.1. Taxonomy (GTDB): domain Bacteria; phylum Verrucomicrobiota; class Verrucomicrobiia; order Opitutales; family Opitutaceae; genus Rariglobus. The sequence continues at coordinate 6,053 of JANXRL010000113.1, read as the reverse complement.
CCCGACATCAAAAACGGCGTCGGCGGCCTGCGGGAATATCAAAACTCCTTCTGGATGGCCCGGGTCAAACTGGGCATCGACTCCATCGAGGAACTCGCCGTCCAAAACTACCTTCGTCGAAACGAACTCCGCGACTTCCAGCGCGCCCACGACTTCCTCCAGCGCGTCCGCAACGAACTCCATTTCCTCAAAAAACGCCCGACAGACGTCCTCGATCTGGAAGCGCAGACCCACGTCGCCGTCGGCCTCGGCTACCACCAGCGCACCATGCTCGGGCGCGTGGAGCACTTCATGCGCGACTACTACAAGTCCGCCCAGACCATCTTCCGCATTTCCACCATCATCGAAAGCCGCCTCGCCCTCACCTTGGAGAAACCCAAGACCGGCCTCATCGGCTCCTTCCGCGAAGCCGTGCGCGCGCGCCGCGACCAGCACAGCAAACACCTCGACGGCTTCATCCTGCGCGGCCGCGAACTCGGCGCCGAGTCGCCCGATGTCTTCCGCAAGGACCCCGTCCGCCTCATCCGCGTCTTCCGCCACTGCCAGAGCCTCAACGCGCAGCTCGATTTCCCCCTCCAGACGCTCATCCGCGAATCCCTTCCGCTCATCACGCGCAAGGTCACCCACTCCGCCGACGCCAACACCAGCTTCAAGGCCATCCTCGACGAAGCCGGCGCGGTTTATCCCGCCCTCAGCCTCATGCACGAACTCGGCGTCCTCGGCCGCTTCATCCCGGAGTTCGACGGCCTCACCTGCCTGGTGCAGCACGAATTTTACCACCGTTACACCGCGGACATCCACACGCTCAACGCCATACGCGAGCTCGACCAGATTTTCACCGAAGCCGAACCGATCACGCTCAAATACCGGTCCTCGCTGCACGAAACCGCCTCGCCCACCCTGCTCTACCTTATCCTTCTGCTGCACGATATCGGTAAGGCGATGGGCATCCAAGGCCACGCCGAAAGCGGCGTGAAAATCGCCGTCCCGCTGCTCAAGCGCCTCGAAGTTTCCGAAGAAAACGCCGAACTCGTCATCTTCGTCATAAAAAATCATCTCATCATGGCACGCTTTTGGCAGAAGCGGGACGTAGATGATCCCAACACTGCCGCTGCATTTGCCGAACTGGTCGAAAGCGCCGAGAAACTCCGCTATCTCTACGTTCACACTTTCTGCGACGCACGCGGCACTGCGTCCGGGCTCTGGAGCGGCTACAAGGACACGCTCCATTCCTCACTCTACCGCTCCACACTCGAACACCTGATCTTGGGCCCCGCGATCGCCACCCATAATTCCGAACAGTTGAAAATGACCTTCCAGGCACTCGTTTCCCAAAACATCCCCGGCATCAGCGAGGACGAGATCACCGCGCACTTCAACCTGCTGCCCGAACGCTATTTCATCCACACCGAGACGGCGGAAATCGCCCTGCACATCCGCATGGTGAACTCCCTCCTGAAGTCCATCTCCCAGGCGAACTCGGTCGGCTCCCTCCATCCGGTCATCGAGTGGAAGGACGACATCAACCGCTCTCTCACCGTGGTCAACGTCGTCACGTGGGACCGAGCCGGCCTCTTCTACAAGCTCGCCGGCGCCTTCAGCGTCGCCGGTCTCTCGATCCTCGGGGCCAAGATCATCTCCCGCAGCGACCACATCGCCATCGACACCTTCTACGTCGTCGAACCGGGCCGCGGCGTCGTGCAAAGCGCCAAGGCCCAGGAAATCTTCGCCAAGACCGTCGAGGAATCCCTCGTGGCCAACAAAGACCTTTACCCCGACATCGTCGCGCAGGCCAAAAAATACGCCTCCACCCAGCGTTACAACACGCCCACCGGCAGCGAGGCCGTGCAGTCCTCCTTCCCGCCCACCGTTGACGTCTATCACGAGCTCTCGATGCAGCGCACCATTGTGGAGATCCAAGCGCGCGACGAGATCGGCCTGCTCTTCCGCCTGGGCAAGACCATTAGCGACCATGGTTTCGACATCACCTTCGCCCGCATCGGCACCGAGCGCGGGATCGCCATCGACACCTTCTACATCGAAAGCGCCAACCACGAACCCACCCAGGACACCTCCCGCCTGCACGCTCTCCGCGAATCCCTCGCCGCCATCATCATGTCGGCCCCCGAGCAGGCGGAAGCGGTCTGATTTATTTGGGATTTGGGATTCCGGATTTCGGATTGTCTCGAAATATCCTCCCGCGATTACAGCTTGGGATCGTGACTCGCGACGAAATGAAACGGCGCACCAAGGAATACGCCTTGCGGGCGATCACAGCAGTGGACGCGCCGCCAAAGGACATGGTCGCCCAAACTTTGGGCAAACAACTTCTGCGCTCCGGCCCTTCGGTTGCCGCCAACTACCGCTCGGCACTGCGTGGTCGCTCGCGGGCGGAATTTATCGCCAAGCTCGGTATCGTGGAGGAAGAGTGCGACGAATCGCTGCTTTGGATGGAGCTTCTTGTCGAATCGAGTCACATCTCGGAAACACGCCTTGCGAATTTGATGAAGGAAGGCGGTGAAATTCTCGCCATCACGGTGGCGACCATTAAATCTACCCATCGTGCCCAGTGATTCCATCCAACCGGTCTTGGTTCCAAATCCAAAATCCGGAATCCCAAATCCGCAATTCTACGAGGCCCTCCATCGCGTCAGCTGCATCGCGGGCCGCGTGGACGATCCCCGCGAGGCGCTCACTACCATCCTCGCGGTCCTCATTGAGGTGCTCAACGCATCCTCCGGCACCGTCTCCCTGCTCAACCCCGACTCCGGGAAACTCGAAATCGAGGTTCAACAAGGCCTGCCTCCCGATAGCGACGAGGTTTCCCTCCGCCTAGGCCAGGGCATCACCGGCTGGGTCGCCTTCCACGGCCGCCCCCAGCTCGTTCCCAACGTCGCCGCCGATCACCGCTACATCGCCCTCCGCCCCGAAGTGCGCAGCGAAATGGCCGCTCCCATGCTCGAATCCGGCGGCCAGGTTCTCGGCGTCATCAACCTCGATAGCGACACCCTCGGCGGCTTCACCGACAACGACCTCGCGTTTTTCGTCCGCCTCACCGACGAAGCCTCCGCCGTCATGCAGCGCCTCTGGCAGCTCCGCCACCTCAGCGGCAAAGCCCGCCAGCTCGAATCGCTCATCACCATCGGCCAGTCGCTCGTCGGCAAGCTCGAGCAGCAGGAACTCTTCGACACCATCACCCGCGACGCCCGGCTCATCACCAACAGCCGCGCCTGCGTCTTCTATCTCTGCGATCTCCAGCGCCAGACCCTGCGTCTCGTCTCGCTCACCAGCCCCGCCATCACCCCCCTGCCCGATGCCGACCTGCCGCTCGAATCCTGCCTCACCGCCGCCGCCATCCACACCCGCCGCCAGGTCGAGTTTGCCAACATCCAGTCCCCCGAGTTTCGCGACGTCATCGACCTGCCCCGCGACGAAGCCCTGCGCTCCGTCCTCGCCGCGCCCGTCGTTTACGAAAACGAAATCATCGGCGTCCTCGCCGTCTTCACCGACCACGTCCACCGCTTCAACAACGACGAGAAACGCCTCCTCGCCGCCCTCGCCTCCCTCGGCGCCGTCGCCCTCCAAAACTCCCGCCTCTACTCCCGCGTTTTCCAAAGCGAGGAATCCCTCCGCAAAAACGAGCAGCTCACCACCCTCGGCCTGCTCGCCGCCGAGATCGCCCACGAGATCCGCAATCCCCTCACCGTCATCAAACTCCTCTTTGGCTACCTCAATCTGGAGTTCCCCGCCGACGATCCCCGCCGCACCGATGTCCGCGTCATCGGCGAGAAACTCGACCAGCTCGAAGCCATCGTCACCCGCGTGCTCAGTTTCGCCAAGGCGCCCGCCAGCCTCCACTCGCGCTGGTCCCTGGCCGACATGGTGAGCGACACCATCGTGCTCATCCGCCTCAAGCTCGCGCAAAACAAGATCCAGCTCCGCTTCGAGCCGCCCGATCGCTCCATCGTGGTTGACGTTCACAAAGGCCAGATTCAGCAGGTCATGCTCAACCTCCTCATCAACTCGATGCAGGCCATGCCCGACGGCGGCGCCATCATCATCCGATGCAGCACCGAGGACCGCAGCGGCGCGCATTTCGCCCTCGTTGACATCATCGACACCGGCTGCGGGATCCCGCGAGAACTGCGCCCCCACATCTTCGATTCGTTCCTCTCGGGACGCGCCGACGGCACCGGCCTCGGCCTCGCCATCGCCAAGCGCATCCTCATCAGCCACCATGGCGACATCACCCTCGTCTCCACCGACGAGAACGGCACTACCCTGCGCATGGCCCTGCCCATCGCTTCCTAACTCCGTCCCTTTCTCGTTCTCCTCCGCGATTCCGCCGCCATGCCCCACCCCGCCGATAAAAAACAAGTCGTCGCCATCACCATCGCCATGCTGCTGCTGGCCGCCGTGGTCGTGTTGCTCATCCCCCGCCTGCCCATGCCGCTGCGCATCACCGTGGCCTGCGCCGACCTGATCGGCGCCGCCATCGTCTTCGTCGCGCTCCGCCAGCAGAAACCCGGGGCCTGAAAGCGCTCCAGCCCTGCGTCCGTCGGCGCTGGTTAAAACCCGTAGGTCACCTGCGCCCAGAGGCGCGGCGCACGGTCGCCGTCCGCCGTGGGACCGCCGCCATTGAGGCGCCAGGCGGCGTCGGCCTTGGCCGTCCAGTGTTCGAGGAACGCCCAGCGCAGGCCCGCGCCCACACCGCTCAGCGTGCGCTCGTTGCGACCGGCGGCAAACGCGTCTTTGTTCACCAAAACGTAGCCCGAGTCGTAGAACGCCACCGCACTCCACTGCCCGAACGAAGCCGGCACGGGTAGCGCCTGCTGGAGCTCGGCGGTGAACAGCCAGCCTTCGTCACCGGAGACCTCGCCCTGCGGATAAGCGCGCACGCTGTTCGGGCCGCCGACCACAAACTTGTCCGCCGCGTCAAGGTTGCCGGAGGCGAGCTGGCCCTCGCCGAAGAGCGAGAGCGTGGTGGTATTTGTCAGGTGCTGCGCGCGGCGCCCCTGGAAATTCCACTTACTGGCCGTGCCCTGCGTCCTGGCGGCGGCCGCATCGGCGGCCTTGGCCGCCGGGTCGGTAATGTCCGTGCCGGTCACACCCCACGAAACGCTACCGGAGGTGATGCCGCCGCCGAGCAGGCCGTCGCGGTAGCTGCCACTGAGCGAGAGCGCACCGACGTTGAGCGTGCGGTCGTTTTTCGTGGCGGTCGTGTCGATGCGGTCTTTGAGGAGCTTGTAATCGTAGGTGAAGCCCGCCTGCACGTTGAGGCGCTGGGTGCGGATAAGCGGGTGGTTGAGCCAGAGGCTGGCGTCGTCGGCCGTGCCGTGCGCGTCGAGGGCGGTGAAGTTTTCGCCGAGCCCGTAGTCGAGGCGGGCGTAACCGGCGCCGATGCGGGTGCCCTGGCCGTTGAGCAGATAATCGTAGGCGGCGCGGCCGTAGCGCAGGTGTTCGCCGGAGTTCAGAGAGGAGAGCGCCTGCAACGTGATCTGGTCGCCGCGGCCGGAGGGGTTGTTGATGTTGAGCACGCCGCCGACACGGGTCGCGCCGGAGGAGGAAGAGCCGAAGTTGTCCACGTTGACCGAGCCGCTGAGGAGCGGGCCGGGCTTGGCGGCGACCACGAGATCGGAACTGCCCACGCTGGCGCCGGGCTGGAGCGTGGAGTTGGTTTTCAGGCCGGGGACGTCGGAGAGGAGCAGGAGGCTGCGCTCAAGCGCGCCGGCGGAGAGCACCGCGCCGGGCTTGAGGGGCGCGAGGAACGATTTCACCACGGGGTCGGCCACGCGGCTGGTGTTCTGCACCTTGACCGCGCCGAGGCGGCCTTCGAGCACCGCGATCTCCACCCGACCGCCGTTCACCTCCTGCTCGGGCAGATAGGCGCGGGCGAGGATGTAGCCGCGCTCGTGGTAAAGGCGGGTGATGCGGGCGGCCAGCGCATTGAGCTGCGCGAGCGTCTGCGCGGAGCCTTCGGCCCCCGCCACGAGCGCGTGCAAGGTGGCGGTAAGCACCACGGTGTTGCCCGTGATGACGATGGTTTTCACCGT
>JANXRL010000042.1 GCA_025352985.1 Verrucomicrobiota bacterium | reverse complement strand
CACGGCGATTCCCACCCCGCGCAACACCCGGCTGCGGCCGTGCGCGGCGGGGAATTTTTTCGTAGTCTGCCGAAAAACCGCCCGCAGGCGGCACATCCGGCACTGCGGATGAAAATAGCCGGGCGCGTCATGATCAGCGGTGTGCAAGACGGAGTCGTCGCTGTCCACCACCACTACCAGGCCGTCGGCATCGGTGTTGAAATGGAGATGCCGGATGATCGACGGCAAGACCTGCGCCACCGAAGGCCAGCCGCGCGCCCGCAGGCCGGCCCGCACATGTTTGAAATGCTCGCCGATGACCGCCTCCACCAGCAAGGCGATCGCGGCTTCATCCGCCGGGGATTCACTGAGGACGGCGATTTTCATCGTTCATCGGGGACACCGCCGAGGATTCCAGAAAACCACAGGTCGCCCAGCGAGCCGTCTTCCAGGAGCGACGCAAGATCGGCGCGGTCGATGAGACGCGTGAAGTGGGCGGCCCGGCCGTGTTTTTCGGTGATGACCACCTCCTCGGGATGCTCCCGGAAGAGATCCAGCAGATAAGGCGAATGCGTGGTCGCCACCACTTGCGAAGAGGCGTGTCGCTCCCCGCTGGAAGCAGGGTAGCTGAGATGGTAAAGCACGTCGCGGATTTCGCGGAGGAGCCGCGGATGGATGCCCCGGTCGATCTCCTCGATACACACGATGGCGGGCGGCGCCGGATCAAACGCGAGCGCGAGAATCGCCATAAGATAAAGCGTGCCCTGCGCAAGACCGTCGGCCTGGACAAGCTCAGCGCCGTCGGCCAGGCGCAGTTCAAACGACACCGTGTGGCCTGCGCATTCGCTCAGAATGAGTTCATCATACTCGGGTTGGATGCGAAAGAACTCCGCCTTGAATAGCTCGAACGCCCCGGGGTGGTCCTTACGGCGCGCGGCCATAACAGCGGCCAGGTTACCTCCGTTCTCCGAAAGCTCCGCGCCGTGTTTCATGGTCGCCCCCGAGGCGATGGCTTCGTGGTCGAAACGGTAGCTGCGCATGCTAAGCAGCCGCGCCCGCAGGCCGGCCCAGTCTTCGACCCCGTCGCCTTTCGGCAAAGGCGTAACCTGCAGAAAATCACACGACGCCTCCGACACGCAGCTCAAGGAAGCCTCCAACCCGTCAAACGGCGGATGAAAACGAAAGGTGATTTCGGCGGCCTCGGGCCGGCGCTCGCTGTCGGGCACTGCTTCAAGAAGCGGCAGGCGGGCCAGACCGCGCAGTTGAAGGATGGCCTGGATAAGGCTGGTCTTGCCGGAACCATTCGGCCCGACCAGCAGGTTGAACGGTGCCAGGACGAGGCTGGTTTCACGCAGCGCCTTGAAGTTCCGGAAAGTAACGGACGCAATCACGCCGCCATCGTGACGCCGGCATGCGGAAGATTCAACGCAAAGCTCGCCGCAGTTCAGTCGGCGATCGCGCGATCGATCAGGCGCTGCAACTGCGCCGTGCCGATGGACTGTAACGTCCCGTCGAGCTTGATCGGCTCGACCATCGGCAGGTAGCCGAGATCGTCACCCGCACCAGCGCCCAGCAGCCGTAACGTGCGCAGGTTGTTCGCCAGTTGATCGCGGGCGCCCATCTGCAAATCCACCGCCAAGGCGCGCTGCACCAGCGGAACACCCGGCGCGTAGGCGATCTTGCCTGAGCCCGCCAAGCGCACGGAGGGCGAGATGAGGGTGATCTCCTTGATGACCACGTCACGTTTGTCGCCACGAGCCACCACGACGTTGAGTTGGTCAAACTTGATGCGCCCAAGCTGCTTCACGGTATCGGCCGCGGCCTGGCCCTTTTCAGCGAGCTTGGTCGCCGCACTGTTGCCGGTGAGCGCGCCGAACAGTCCCACCACTATAGCTGCCTTGGAAACATTGGTGGCGGTGTTTCCCGCCCTGACCCCCAGGGCCCGCAACGTGCCGCCGCGACTGATGAGGCTCACATCACCCAAGGCAGACTCCTTGAGGTCCTCAAGCGCGAGTGTGCGGCCGGCCAGGTGAGTGGTAAGATCAAATTTGCCTTCAACCGCCACGGGGTTCGTCGGGTCGAGTCCACGCAGGAGCGGCGCCGGATCGAAGCTTGCAATCGCCACATCGGCTTTGAGTCCGTAAGGCGCGTCCGTCTGCCTGCCGTCGTAACTAAGGCTGCCGCCCGCCTTCAGCGTTCCCCCGCCGCCGAGCACGGCACGCAAGGCATCAAGTGAAACCGCCTCCGGCGTAATTTTTACCGCGCCGCCAATATCGCTGACCGTGAAGGTCGGGGAATAAATAACTTTCTTCAGCTCCAGTTTGAGCTCGCCGGAAACATTCGCCCAGAGGGGCCCGGAGGACGTGGCGGAAGACGCGGAAGGCATTGTAGTCGCAGTCGTCGGCGTTGGCCGGGCATCCGGCGCAACGCCCGCCGTAGAAGCGAAAAGCCCGGAGAAAAGCTTCAGGTCTTCGACGTATAGGGCCTCGCTTTTCAACTGGGCGTCGATTTTCAGTCCGGTTTTCCCCACCTGCACGGAGGCGCCCGCGGTGAGATCGGATTTGCGGCCGGCGTTGGTGATGACGATGGGAGCCTGCGCATCAATCTGACCGTTGGCAGCACGGTCGGCGCGCAGATAAAACGCCACGCTCGGAAGCGCCTGGTGGGCCTTCGATTCAAGGTTCGCGAGCTGCAGCGTCACGGCGAACTCTTGCTTCTCGGCCAGACTCGCGGTGACATCGCCGCGAACCACGCCCTGCGCCAGGGATAGACCAGCCGGGGCCACCGGCTGGGCCAGCGCAGTAGCCAAATCAGATTCGAAGTTGACGGTCGCTTTGATCGGCTGGTTGGCGCCGGCAAGTTGCCCGGCGCGGGCATTGAGCTTGAACAAAGTCGAGGCGCCGCTCACCAGCGAAAGATTGGAAATCTCCGCCTGCCACCCTTTCGGGGTGTAGTCGCCGCCGACGCTCAGGCTAATATCAAGCGCCGTCACCAACGGCCTGCCGCCCTGCGCGACGCTCAACTTGTTAATCGCAAGCGGCGTGACCGGCCGGAGCGTAAAACCACCGTCTCGGGCACTGGCGGCAAATTCACCGCGAAGGTCGTCACCCGTGATTTCAAACCCCGGCAGGAAAGGCAGGCTCCACGCGAGCGGCAGTCCCTGCACGTTGATCTGGAAAAGATCGTTCGCCGGACTGGCGGCCTCAAGCACGTGGGTCGTCGTGTTAAACTTCAGAACCTGAAGCGCCGCGATACTGGCGACAGGATTTACTCCGGAGAGTTGGGAATTAAAACGGTCGATGCGCATGACATCGCCCGAACGGGCTACATCGAAATCGGTCGTAAATTCAACGCGGCCGATGGCGGAAAACGCCGGCGAAAGCGCCGCCAGTCGGTCAACCGTTGTCTTAAGCTGTCCACTCGCGTGAATCTCCGCCAGCGCGCGGTCCATCGTGACCGTCCCCTGCCCCGTCGCCGCAAACTCCGGCAGCTTCATCCCCAAGGTGAAAGGCGCGAGATCAGTATCGTGCATGTCGATGATCCAGGTTCCAGCGAGTGGTGCCGCACCCTCGGGCAGCTTGGCGGAAAAGTTGACGAGCTCCTTTTCCCCCGTGCGCAACACCACGGAATACGCTTCGCCACCTTTGGCGCCGCGCAGGACGTCCGCCGCGATCTGCACCTCGGCACCATTGGGAAACTGCACGCCCTTGGCCGTCGCCTTCGTGGTCGCCGCCACGTGCTCGAAAGAACGCGGCGTGTCCATGCGCACGATGATGTCACTTTGAATTGATAACGCCGCGACAGGCGCGTTCTTTTGGGCGGAGGCGAGGACGGCCTTGAACACGATCGCTCCATCCTGCCCCGAGCCGATGTTTCCGCCGGTGACGACCACATGCACCGTGCCTTGGCCGGCCGGGAGGATGACGTCGCCCTCGACATCTATCCCGTCCAACGAGAAATCGACCGGCAGCTTGAGTTGTTGGAACACGCCGGCAAACGCCTGCCGCGCCGCCTGGTCGGGAGACACTGCGGATTGTTGCGATACAGCCGCAGAAGTCCGGGCCGACACGGTGGACTGACCGCTAACGATGGTGGTCGCGCCTTTGCCAAGATCGAGCGTCCAGCCCTTGGCGACCACGCGCTTCACGGCGACCCGGCTGCCGGCGGCATCGGCAAGGGACACGGACACCTCGGCGGATGGCAAAAGAAGGCTGAGGCCGGGCTGGATGAGACGGATGTTCTCCACGTGCGTGATGTTCAACCCGGCGTTCACCGAACCAATCTGGAGGTTGAGATTGGGTTGCGACGCGATTACCCGACGCGCAGCCCAGGTTTGCACCCCGGAGTTAAAGGCCAGTGCGATCACCACTGCCACGAGCAGCGTAATGCCGACGACACCTACAAGGAGAATACGGAGGAGTTTCATAAGTCGGAACCCGATGGGAAAGAGTTTTAGTTGTGTCAGCCGGAGTGGACAAAGCAAGCGGAGCGGAAGCTCCATACGCTTGGCGAATCCGTCACGGGAGTTGAAAGGAAACACCGGACTCCATCGATTTAACAAAATCACCACTGTAAAACACTAAAAAGGCAAACACCCGCCAGTAGGGCTGGCATCAGCGCCACGTGAATCTCGCGTCAGCAGGATTGCGGATGATAATCAGTTCGTCCCCTCTATCTGCAGGGAAATTGGTTCGGGCAAAAGCTGTATGTCCCTTGAGGAGCTAATTTACACCACAGCGCACGTTCCGGTTTGCATCAATGCGATTGATAAAACTCGACCACACTCTTGGGTTCGTCGCTCTAATCCAGGACGTCGGCCAAATAAAAATGAAAAAACTACTAGCACTCATCACAGCGCTCTGGTTCGCGACGAGTGCTTTAGCCGGAATCGTCGGATGGCTCACCTCAGAAACCCGCGGCTGGCAGTTCATCCAACAGACCGGCGGAATGCGCGTTGGAACGCCGATTGAAAAAGACGGAAAGAGGATGCTACCCATCAAATATGATGTTACCGGTCTGACCACTGTTACGTGCAAGCCGACGATTATGAATTCGGGTCTCGCCGTAAGGCGAATCCAAGCAGTCGGAAGTAACGGAAAAATTATGCTTCGGGTCATCACGCAGGTCGTCGAAAAAACAAGCCCCGGCGGTCCGAGCAATTTTGCAGATCTTACAGGCATTCCGCGCGGATCGTATGACGTCTACTACGAGATCGCGGGCGATCCAGAAAAGCTCCTAGGACGGATTGAAATCAAATGAAGGAAGGCCATCTGAAGGCGTCTGGTCGCCAGAAACTAGTTTTAAGCATGAACGTTACAGCCAACCTAATAGCGGCACCGATCACCGCGTGGATCGTCTAAACTTTAAACTCTTCATGGCATAATCCGGGGCCGTAGGTTACTGGAAATATCCTTCCGCGCGCATCACGCCGGACTCGCCGTCATCGCCATCCGCCGCCTCGCGGCACGACTCAGAAAACGCCGGCTCGCGTCGCACCCAGCGCGCCGCGCACAGAACGTCGGTCAGCGCCTCGTGCAACGCAGAGCCGAAATCATACGCCCGCCCGTCGAACCCCGCCTCCGCGACGGCCTGATCGATGCCCAACATCACCGCAAACATGCGGCCGCGCAATCCGGCGACATACACATCCAAGTCTTCGTTGCCCCGCGCGAGGTTGGTGCGGCATGCATCCGCATCGTGGCTGTGGTGCGACCGGCAGGCTTCGGGCCGCGCCGCATAAACCGAACACGCGCCGTGGCGCAGCAGCACGCAGGGGGAACGCAACGCGGTGCGCACGGCGCTGTCCAGCCCAGCAAAGGCCGCGCGGTGCCCGGCGGCGCGCGCGATCAGGGCGTCGAGTTCCTGCGGCGAAAAATGCGTCTGCACATACTGGGCGACGATCAGCACTTCGTGCGCCTGCACGCCCACGGGCACATGGCAGCACGCATCGCAACCGGACCGGCACGCCACGGATGCGCGCGCTGCGCTAGGGGCGGTTTCGTAGGCACGGTCGAACTCCTTGTGGGCGCTTCGCACAACCGCGAGCAGGTCGGCGGGATTGCGGGTTTTGCGCAGGCGCCTGAACACGGAGGCGCCGGTCTTCTCGAACATCGTGTCTTCTTCCGGTGAAAAGGCGGCGCACATGGGAATTCGCAGCAAACGTCATCGCGCGGATCCGCACAAGGCCCGACATGAAACCATACCTGTGCGCGCACCGAAGGATCGGGTTGCCGCGCCCCTCGAACGATCACCTCGCCTTGAGCCGCTCGCGCACGAAATGGACGTAGCTGCGCAAACTGTAGAAACGCTCGGCGAACGACGCCGGCACCTTGAGGCGGCTGACCGCTTTCTCGATCTCGTCGAGTTCGAGAAGCAACTCTTGAACGCGACCAGCGGTGAGCGGCCCGAAGCTCTCGCGTTCGAGACGCTGAAGCGGACGATAGCAGCGGTAGAATTTAAGCTGGATATTGAACCGATACGCCGTGGGCAGCAACCGGATGGCCGGGATGATCACCAGCGCCAGCGGCACCACCGCCACGAGGATGCGGTTGAGCAGGCTCGCCACCCAAAAGGACCCTATCGAGCGATACAGCCAGCTCCGGCCCGACTTATAGTAGCTCTGGGCATCGTCGCTCAACGGGAACTCATGTTCGAGCGGCGCGGGGAACTCGCCGCGCTTTTGAAGCAGATTCGCCTTCCCGTGGACCTCCCTCGCCACGTCGAGCAGCAGATCCGACAGCGCGGAGTGCAAGCCTTCGCGCGCCACGAACTCCACCGTCGGCCCGACCAGGAGGATGTCCTGCGCAGGCAAATTTTTCGCCAGGTCGAGCGAACCCGTGGGCAGCGCGATCTTGTTGAGGAAGGCGTTGCGGCGCACATAGGCGTCGGCCTGGATAAAGTTGAACAACTGCACGTCGGGCGCGTGTTCGAGATCGCGCAACGTCTGGAGCGCGGCCGAGTCGCCCATAAGGAAAACCGCATCGAGCTTGCCCTGAAGCAGGGCCGCCGCCGCCGCGCCGGAATCAAGATCGACGAAGGTCGTCGGCGCGCCGGTGATGCCGTTGGCTTGGAGCAACGTGAGGGCAAGCGACCGCGTGCCGCTGCCGGGCGCGCCTATCGCGACACGCTGGCCGGCCAGTTGCGAAAGCCGGTTGATCGTCGGCACCGGGCTACGATAAAAAACCCAGATCGGCTGGTAGGCCACGCTTCCGAGCGACACCAGCCCGTTCACGTTTTCATCCTTCGAAATCCCGCCCGCGACGAATCCGATATCAACCCCCTCGGCGGCGGCTCGCAGCCGCCGGAGATTGTCGAGCGAACCGCTTGAGGGGCGTATTTCGAGAGCCACGCCGTGCTTGGCGAGGGCCTTTTGGTAAGCGCCGGCCCAGCGCTGAAACGAGCTGCCCTCGGGTCCGCTGGTCATGACCAGTTTATGCGGCGGCGCGGACCTCACTACCCACACAACCGCCAACAGGCATACAAACGCGAAAAAAAGCGCGACGGCGGATGCCAGAGCCGGGCTGAACCCAAAGGTTTCAATGAGCATTGCAACAAGCGGCAGTCGTTTGCGGGCTTTAATGGCATCCATGATTATGTGAACGCGAAGTTGGAGAAACCTATCGAGGATGCAATGATCTCACGCGCGACGTAAGCGTCTGGTCAACCCCGCCCGCGCACCCAACTAATTTTTTGGAGGGATCAAATACCTTGTCGTTTGTTCGTGGAATAAGCCTCACAGAACAAACACCTCGCCGACCTTGGAATCCCACCGGTTTTTATCCTCGCGATATCTGATGGTGGCGGACTTGCCGGCCCGTGAGATTATCCTGCCCGCGACCAAGCGTCCGTCCGCCCACTCAAGATTGATCTCGAAGCCGCCTCTGGCGCGAAGGCCGGTGACTCGTCCGCTCGACCACGCAGCGGGAAGAGCCGGCAGCAGATTGATCGCATAGACATCCGCTTCACCCGCGTGGGGTGCCCGGCTTTGCAGTAGCATTTCCACCACGCCAGCTGCGGCATCGAAATTACCGTCGATTTGAAAAGGCGGATGCGTGTCGAAAAGATTGGGCAACGTGCAGTTCGCCAGCAGAGCCCGCAAATGGCCGTGCGCTCCTTCGGCATCGCCAAGGCGCGCAAAGAGGCCGATCAACCACGAGCGGCTCCAGCCGGTGCCGCCACCGCCGTTGGCGAGACGCAGATCGAGCGTCTTGCGCACCGCGCACGCCAGCTCGGGCGTGCGATCCGGGTCGATCTGCTGGCCGGGATACAGCCCGTAGGCGTGGGAAACGTGGCGGTGACCGGGCTCCGCATCGGCGTAGTCCTCCACCCATTCCTGCAAACGCCCGGTCGTCTTGCTGATCTGAAGCGGTGCGAGTCGCTCCAGCGCGCGCTTAAGTCTGTCCGCAAACCCCGGCTCCGTATTCGCATCCGCACCAAGCACGGCGAGCGCATCGATGCAGTGCGTGAAAAGATCATGGACGATCATAAGGTCCATGGTGGCCGCATAGGTGAAAAGGCCCTCGGTCCCATCGGCTTTTATAAACTGGTTTTCCGGCGAATGCGAAGGACAGGTGACGAGCTTCCCGGCCGCAGGTGCGCCCTCCGGCGCCTCGACCAGAAAATCGATTATGAACAGTGCCGCCTCGTGCAGAATGGGCCATGCACGCGCGCGCAAGAATTCCCGATCCAGATTGAACAGATAATGGTCCCACGCATGCCGCGAAAGCCACGCCGCACCCATCACCCATACGCCCCATACTCCGTCAACGGGGGCGGTGCCGCGCCACAGATCGGCGTTGTGATGCAACACCCAGCCCCGAGCCCCGTAGTAGTGCTTCGCCGTGGCGGCGCCGGTGACACGCAGATCATCGATCAGGTCAAAAAGAGGTTCGTGGCAATCGGCGAGATTGGCCGTCTCGGCATGCCAGTAGTTCATCTGAAGATTGATATTGGTCGTCCACTTGCTTCCCCAGGACGGCGCGATCTCCTGATTCCAGATACCCTGCAGATTGGCGGGCTGGGTTCCGGGGCGGCTGGAGGAAAGGAGCAGATAGCGGCCATACTGGCAGTGGAGCGCTTCAAGGGCCGGATCAACCGCGCCAGACTTGAGGGCGCGCAAACGTTCGTCGATGGGCAGCAAGGCACTTGAGGGATCCCCGAGCTCTAGCGTCATACGTCCCATCTTCTCGCTAAAATCGGCGACATGCCGGGCACGCAGATCATCGTAGGATTTCGCAGAGGCGGCGTTTACGCGTCCTGTCGCGATCGCCACGGGATCACCGCTGATATCGCGGTAGTTGACGAACGAGGTAGCCACCGCGAGCACCAGCGTGACCGTGCGGGCGCCATGGATAAAAAGTCCGTCCTTAAATTCCGGCATAACACCTTCGGAAATCATCCGCACAGCGACGGCGTAGCGCAGGCCGGGCTCGCGCACATCGGCCGTCCATGGACGCACGGTGCCATCGTTGAGCCACTGTCCTTCCAGAATCATACCATCGTCGCCAAACGGTCGAAGCGTAGCCGGGAACGCCGTCTGCAACCCCGCATGCAGCATTACAGGATCACCGGCGGTGATATGCAATACGAGCACTTGATCAGGCGATGAAACAAAAACCTCGCGCATCCGCGCATGGCCCTGCTGAACAAAGCGCGTCGTCGTCACGCCCGTGATCAAATCGAGTTCACGACGATACTCCGTCGCGGGCGCAGCCAACCCGAACCCCAGCAACATGTCTCCGATGGGTTGATAGGCAGTCTGGCATTCCGGCTCCCCCATGAAGCGGCTTCCCGCCAGCTTGGCCGCCTCCCCTTCTCGTCCCAAAAAAAGCAATCGTCGAATCTCCGGCAATGACTCATGAGCGTCGGG
This sequence comes from Verrucomicrobiota bacterium, assembly GCA_025352985.1. GTDB lineage: Bacteria > Verrucomicrobiota > Verrucomicrobiia > Opitutales > Opitutaceae > Rariglobus. The sequence goes on along the minus strand of JANXRL010000042.1, from coordinate 13,785 downwards.
CCGGTCATAGTCATGGGGCACGCCCATCCAGAACGTATCTTCGTTGAGCGCCAGCCGCTCGTCCGTCACTCCCCCAAAAACCATGGCTCCCAAAGAGCCGTTGCCGACCGGCAAAGCCTCGTCCCAAACAGCGGCGGGCTTGCGATACCAAAGCTGACGGATGGAAGTATGATTCATAAATGAACCAAAATATAATTGGACGAAATCGTGAAGGCCAAGCTCATGGTCATCGGTTTCCAGCCCTTAATCACACCATACGTTCCTGCAGGTGGCACGGGATGGCATTATTAAAAAACCTGCTTCCAAAGTTTTAATTGGGCCAAGCCAGATGGCGTGCTGGTTTTCACTGAAGGCCGATGACCGAGAATAGAACCGGCACAATAAAGTCCAGTGTCACCCAAGAGGGCTTTTGCTTGGCGAACCCACTTTCTTCACGCCAGCATCACCAAATGTCCTCCGTTTCACGCAAACCCGTGGTTCATGCCGTCAGTGGCTGGCGCTCCCTCGCGCTCTGGCCCGTCGGCATGCTGCTGCGTGCGTGGACGTTGACCCTGAGAATCGAATTTTCGCCTCTCAGCCGCCATCATTTGGGCGACATTCCTCAATCAGCGATTTTCGTGCTCTGGCACAACCGGCTTTTCACCGCTGCGGAAATGTTCAGGCGCCACCACCGCAAACGCGATGTGTATGGATTGGTCAGCGCCAGCCGGGACGGAGCCTGGCTGGAAGCATTTTTCTCGATTGTCGGAATAAAGTCCGTGCGCGGCTCCAGCCACAAACGCGGACGCGAAGCCGCCCTCGGATTGGTTGAAGTCCTGCGTGCGGGCTACGATGTGGGCATCACTCCCGACGGACCACGCGGCCCCCTGTATCAATTCAAGCCCGGTGGACTGGTGATCGCACGGCGCACCGGCTCGCCGTTAGTGTTGCTTGGCAGCGCGTATGAAGCGGCCTGGCAGGTTCCAAGCTGGGACAAGTTTTATCTGCCGCATCCATTTTCACGGATACGGGTGGCCTACGATGTGATCGCAAGCGCAGAAATAGCCGCAGAGCACTTCAGCTTGGAACAACTGGAGCAAAAACTACAGACCCTCAATCCCGACGGACCGGTGCCGAAACCTAGGCCCGTGATTGTGTGAGGATGATCGAGCCTTAGAACGTCGGCTTCAAGGCGTTCTTTTTGCCCGATTCGGCGATGTAGTCGGGATCGGCAGACCACGTGAGATCGTTGATCAGAAACTTGTATATGATCGGCTTGGAAGTTTCCGGCAGGGTGATGCTCCAAGCGTCGCCCTTCACGCAGGTCATCAGCGTGCCGACATCCCAGCTCAGGCTGGCACCTTCTCCGCGGATATAAAGCGCGTTGCCAAAGCCGATATCGATGTTCGCCGTGATGACCGTGACAGCCGATTGGGAAGGACCGGCTTTAACAACGGGTGCGGCAGCGGTTTTTTTGCGCGGAGCGGCGGTCTTTTTGACGGTTTTGGCCGCAACTTTTGGAGCAGATGCGGATGTTTTGGCTGTTTTGATCGTTTTCTTTTTCATGACTAAAATAAGTTTAACTGAAGACGAAGCTTCGCGCGCACTGTTGGGCATAGGCTTATCGCTTCAATAGCAAATAAGGGACCAACTCTTAGACGCTCTCTTTGTTTACCCAATTGACATCAAAAGAAGCAGCTAACGCATATTTTTGGCCTGACTACGCAAGCGCATCAGTCACGAGCCGCTGGAAGCCGTGCAGCTTTGCCCGACCAACGTCTCGCGCGACCAGATCGGCGGCACTTGCATGCCTTTGCGGCTGCGCCCACTGGCCCGATGTATCCCTTCGAATGGAACCGAGACGAATTGCCGCTAAGCCCGCTCTATTCTGGCGGCGTTTCCCCCGGAAATCTGGCAGCCCTTTCGGATCGAGGCCGTCCCTGACCTCCCGCGCCGCCGAGTGCCAAAAACCCGGCCCGCGATGGGCCGGAGTCAGTCTTAAACGGACCGCACGCTTGCGGCGTCAGAGTTTCTTGGCCGGCTTATAGGTGAGTTTTAACACTGCCGTGACAACGGTCGGAGCGGTGGTGCCGGTGGTGTCGTCGAAGTTCGAGCGCGAGAGCGGGATCGTCGCGACGCCGGTGTTGAACGGATCGAAGGAAGTATCTCCCGTCGGCACCGGAATATTGAATGCCTCATTGCCGGTGGTCGTAAGCCCGATATCATGATCGAGGAACTGGCCCCAGCCATAGACGTAACTCGACATCGTGCGGGCGTTGGAATCGGTCGTGGTCTGGACCGATACGGCGTTGCTGATCGCGCGCGCGCCGGGCCGGGTAGCGCCGGCCGGACTGGACACGCCGTCGGAATAAGCCGCCTAGGCAATGCGCACCAAGTCCGCACCCGCCGCGCCCCAAGTATCGTGCATGACGTTGTTGCCCGTTCCGTCGAGCGTGGCGGGCGGAGGCAGCGCCACCGGAGCCTGATACAAATCACGGGGCAGGGATCCGGCCTTGGCGGTGAGGCCGGCGAGGGTCGTGTTGGGATTGTAGAAAAACACGTTGTCCTGGAGCTTGGTGATCGTGGTGTTGCGCCGGATCACGTCCGAGAGGCGGGTGGCCTGGAGCGCGGCCAACTGTCGGCCGGTGAAGATCCGCTCATACCAGTAACGATCGCCGTCGCGAAAGCGCTCGAACTGCCGGGCGATGATGCGGCTGAAGGTCGGGCCGACACTGGAGCCGGGCAAGTGATCCTCGGCGAGGCCGGCCACCCAGAGGTCGAGCGAACTCACGTCACCGTAAAGAGTGACCAGCCTCGCCTGCATCGCGGTGTTCGCGGTGATTTACGCAAAAGAGGTCACGGTCGGCAGGCCGTAGGCCGCGCGCACCGTATTGTAATCGGCCAAGCCATGATCACGCCCGCGCTGGATGTTGAGCGAGGCGAGATCCAGCCCACCCGCGCCGGGAGGACCGAAGAGGAAGTTGCGCAAGCCGTCCACCAATTGGGTGTCCACCTCCTGGGCGTTGTCTGTCGCGAGGTATTTGAGCAGCGGGTCGGGACCAACCTCGATCACCGGGGCGGGATTGAAGAATGCGTAGGCCAGAGACAGGCCTTCGCGCACCTCCACAGCGTCGTTGTCGAGGAACTCGATGTCGTCGTTGATGAGGGTGTGGCCGATGCGGAAGGCGGCGGAGGAAAACTCGGTCGCGAGGCCCGCATTCACGTCGGGGTTGTAACCCGCGTAGGGCCGCAGAGCGCCGGAGCCGAGCAGGGCCGGAAGGAATTCCTGGAACGTGATCACCTGCACTTCGGCCGCGACGATACGGCGGGCGCGCTGGTAGATCTGCTCGTCGCTCAAGCGCGGGTTGGCGGCGGCGATGGCAGCGGCGAGCTGGTTGTGCTCGCGCATGAAGAGCGTGTGAATCGCGGTCAGCTCGATGTTTTCGTTGGCGCGGATGTCACCCGCCAGAAACAACTGGCTGTCTGCGTAGAGATGGGCGTCATTGGCGTTCGCCAGCCCCACGGTGTTGAAGGGAAGCAGGTTGCCGGCGCTGGTCTTGAGCGCCCCTCCGACAAAGGTCCGCAGCGCGGCGGCGCGAGTCGTATCGTCCCCGTAGATCATAGAGGCGTCGATGTAGGCCGTGATCAACGTGGTTTGCTGACGAGGGTTCGGCGTGCTGGCGCGCACCGCGACGTCGTTGGCCCCCGGCGAGAGCTTCACCTTCGCGCTGAAACGTCCCAGGGAGTCGAGTTTCAACGCGGTGCCGTTGATCGACGCGGTGATTTGAGCTGACGTGTAGATGTCGTGAGTGACCTTGCCGGTGACGACCACATCGGGAGTGGATACCACCGCGCCGTCGGCAGGCTTGAGATCGAAGAACGAAACCGAAGGAGCGCCGACCGCCACATCAGTCGTAGTCTGAGCGGATGCGGTGGTGGTAGACGGAGGAAGGTTCGAACTGAACATGAGTAGGGCGAGCAATTCGGATAAGCGGGCTTTTTTTAGGGAAAACAGGTTCATCGTGGTAGAGGGTTGAACAGACGCGCTCATCATGGCCCGAAATTGTTAAGCGCACGTTTCAGCCGGTCGGAGAATTGTAACGGAAGGGAAAAGGCGTAGGCTCCCGCCCATTGTTTATCGGAAGCAAATCAAGGCCGCTGGAAGTAACCCATCCGCCAGGCCAGCTCACATGTCGCTAAGCCCCCGGATCACACCTTCTAGCGCCGCTCAAAAATCGCCGCATCCCACCCATAGGCGCTGTTTGTGATGCGAACCCCAAACAGCCGCAGGGGTTCACGGGCCAAGTGATCGTCGATTTTTTGGAAATGCTCGTCCGCATACGCCTGCATCGCCGTTGGGTGCCGTTGTGCCCGGCCAGGTTCGCGCGAACCGTTTCCGGTAAGCACAATGTAGCGGACCGCGTCGCGGTCTTTAGGGGTTATTCCGATGGTTAGTTCGTGCACAGGGTTGCGGCCCAAAAATGTCACCCAATGCTCGGAGGCGATCACCGGCTCGCCAGGTGGAACCACCGCCTTGATCCGCGCCGAGGCCGCCTCGAAACGTTGCTCCGACGGAATGCGGGCCACCACTAATCTTTCAACCACCCAAAATTGCGCGCCATAAAGCCCTCCGGCCAGCACAACGATGCCAACCACAATCCCCCACCCGCGCGCCCACCGCTCCCGCCATCCCAGAGCGAGCAAACTGGATACGGCCGCAACCAGCCATGGACCGGCAAACCACAAGTAGTAGTATTTTCCGTCCGTTTTTATCACGATGAGAACGATCATGCCCAGCGCGGCGGGGAACCACCGAAGCCATTTTTCGACCTGCCCCGCCCGCCACGCCCACCCCAGCAACAAACAGGAGCCAACAAACACACCCAGGGAAGCCATCATCACATACTGCCCCTCAAGCCAGTCTTTGCGCCACGACCCCACGATTCCGCCCACGCGTAAATTGTCCGCCCCGTGGTCTAGCAACTGCCGCCACGCGTGGGCATCGATCATAAGCAAGGGCACGAAGGCCGCCGCCAAAACAGTGGCCGACACCCACGCCATCACACCGATACCCAAGCATCGGCGCCGGAGTGACGAACCCGATGCCGTCCAAACGAGGCCGGACGCCACCACCGCAAAAACGCCCGCCGCCACCAAGGACGTCGCCGCCGCCAGACCGAGCAAAACACCCACATGCCAGTAACGCTCGCGCCCCTCGGTAGCCAGCAGACGGGCACAGGCAAGCATGCCAAAAATAATGGCCAGATCGTCCGGACGACCAATCGCCCCCAAGGGCATCACAAACAAGCCTGCCAACACCGCCGGCCAGTTTAACGCCGTCGATCCGCAGGTCGTTTGTTTGCAAACGGCACCTGCCGTCACAGTCGCCCGCTCCCGCCTGGCCATCGCCGCTCCGATTCGCAGCGCCGTGCAAGCCGTGACCACGCACAGCGCCACCCGGATCAAGGCGTCAAACAAGCAAAGCTGGGTGTAACCGAATCCAAACGCGCGCGCGTATAACCCGAAAGAAATCGGATATAACGGCGGGTAGCAGGCGAAAACTTTTTCGATGGGCGGATCAAACGGTAGCCGCCCCGTGAGCTCAGGAGCGGCGAAGCGACCGAGGACTGCCCAGTTGCCGCCCGCCGCCTTGTAAAAAACCTCGTCAATATTGAATAGGCGCCCATGCATGAAAACGAGCACTAGATAGGTGGCAAGAACGACCACGAAAACTAACAGGGGGCAACGCCGCGAATCAGCAAACGGAGTCATGGCCGCATCGCTTAACGTTTGGACGACTTGCGGTCGGCGGCAGGGGAAATATCCGCCGCCGGCTTGTCCCCGATGTAGATTATGTAAGCGCTGCGTTTGGCCGTAGCGTATAATCTCGCCGGAACCGCCGAAGCGGCAAAACCCGCCACCCGCAAACGCGCCTCGAACGAACGGTCGGGCGCGGCGGACCAGATGGCGAGGCGCCCGCCAGGCTTAAGCGCAGCCTTGAGCGCTTGCAGACCACGGTCGCCGTAAAGGCGGACATTACCCGCACGCACCATCGGGATGGGACCGTTATCCACATCGAGCAGAAGGGCGTCGTAATAGCCGGGACGGGCGCGAGCGATCACATCGACCACGTCACCGACGCGCAGGACAACACGCTTGTCTTCGAGCAGGCGGCCATTGAGTCCAGCCATGAACGTGCGGTTCCACTCCACCACCTCAGGCATGAGTTCCGCGACCTCGACCACGGCTTGAGGCTTCGCCTTGGCGAGCACCGCTTTCAACGTGTAGCCAAGTCCCAGCCCGCCGATCAACACGCGCACCGGTCCGTTGCGCCCCAAATGCTCCGCCGCCAGATCCCCAAGCAAAATTTCCGACGTGCTTGTGACCGAGTGCATGAGATCCTGACCATTGAGCCGAATACAAAAACTGCCATCATGCTCGTGCAGTGATAGCCGGGCGCCATCGGGAGTCTTGGTTTCGGCCAGATTGTGGTGTGGTTTCATCGCAATGCGATTCGACGATGGTGACAGACAATTCACTGGCAAGACCCACGCCTTTAAAAAACACCCGCTAAAAAAGTTGGCCGGTCGCCTACCCCTAAGCGACCGGCCATTTGCTTTCTAGGTTACCCCAAAATGTCCCCGCTAGGCGGGAACGACAAAACAAATAGCATCGGTCAGGCCAACGTCAACTGGCCACGGCATATTTTATAGAAAACCCCCGAAGATGAAACTTAACCCGTTGCCCACTAAACGACTGCATTTATAATTGTTTTAACATCCGCTTCCATATCCATACGCCCGCACTCCCGATTACAACGCAAGGATTGCAAGGACGCGTCAACCACCGGTCTATAATCCAACCCCCGCAACGCCGCCAGCCTCCAAAAACAAGGATTCACGTATGCTCGGTGGAAGAATTCGACCACACACGTTTCCGGTCGGCAAAAAATCAGATTGGCCAGTCCAGCCCCATGCGGCGCTACAATGACCCTCGCATGACGGAACGCATTGATCTGCTCGGCCCACGTGAGATCCTCCAAATAAACTTTCGTAAAACCTTGCCGTTCGAGTTGCGACCATAAGGCGTCCTCGTTCAACACCAACCGGCGGCGGGCTTTCGCACGCGAGATGTAAAGACGTTCCCCAAATGCAGATGACGACGCATACAACGAAACGGTGAATTCTTCGAGCAGGCGCACCACCGACGGCACCGGCCGACCGGCTTCACCCGGCAAGCCAGGGATTATGAGTTGCTCGCAGGCAAAGTGCGTCTCCCTGCGCGGCTCGATCAATTGCCCTTGAAAACCTTGCAGGCGGAGGGCGTCGCGGCTGAATGCGGATGCGCCGTGTGCGATGATCGTGGCCACTTCTTGCGGGCCAAGCAGCAACAGGCGTGGCAACTCCTCCAGCAACCAGTGGCTGTAACCCCTTCCCAGAGTAGTCGCGATCACCGCGACCTCACCCTGAAGCGGAACGGGCGGCCGGATTTTATTAAAGGATAACAGCCAGTGATCCGAAAACGGTTTTCCAAAATCAGGCGACACATCGCGCGCGATGGACATGCCGTCCGGCGAGATCACGTTGCCCGAACCGAAAACTCGCCCGCCGGGAAGTCGCGCCATAAATCCCGGGGAAATCCCGCCCGCTTCAAAGTTTCTTAAAAAATCACGAGCTTCGTCACACCCATGTTCAGGCAAAGCATAGATAACCGGCGGATCGGCCGGAACGCTCACCATAGAACCGCCAAAGCGGGGCAGAATCTGCGCCAGCGTCTCGCACGTTACGGGTGATGAGAGCAAGTGAACCATGCCAAGTTGAGCAGAAAAGCCCGTCCGCCGGATTCACGCAAGTTGCGACTCTCATCGAGGCGCTATCCGGGCACTTTGACTGGACTAGGCTTCCGACCGGATGAATTCTCAGGCCGCGCCATTGGTTAAAGTCCGATATCCCATTTCCTTGAATCGAAGATGGGAATCGATGTAACTACCGGCAAGTAAACTCGGACTTATTCACGGCCTCATCATTTTAACTCATGCTTCCGCTTACTTTCGCCGATTATTTCTGCGCCCAACACAAAATCCCTCTGGAACAGTATGAGTCGGCGGTTTTCAAACTTTCGCTCTATCGAAGAGCGGTTCCCTTCACCGGTTTTTTGGTGATACTGAACCGCGACCACTTCACCGCTGATCACGATTTAATCAAAGCCGTCGCCCACCTGACGCGAATTCGCAACTTCGCCGTCGAAGTCGAAAGGTTTCACGATCATCCCTACAATCGGGGCATGTTGCGCTGGAGATTTCGCATGCGGATCTCGACAACCCGCCTGCGAGGCTTAGTGAAAGCAACCTTCCTGCAGGCGGGCGTGGCTCCCGATGGTATTCCCGATATCGGAGGCAGTCGCCCGTCCATTTGACAAACCCCTTAGACAGCGAGTTCACTAGCACCATGAAACTCCTTCCTATATTGGCCGTATTGCTCGCAAGCGTTCTCCACCCCATCGCCAAAGCCGGTGATCTCTTTGAAATTCCGCTCAAAGACATCGACGGCAAGGATACCACCCTCGCACCTTACCGAGGCAAGGTGCTGCTAATTGTCAACGTGGCCTCCGCTTGTGGCTTCACCAAGCAATACACGGGACTCGAGTCTGTATTTAAAAAATATCAGGCGCAGGGCTTGGTCGTGCTAGGCTTCCCTTGCAACCAGTTTGGCCATCAGGAATCCGGCACCAACGAGCAGATCAAGGCCTTCTGTTCCTCGAAGTTTCACGTCACGTTCCCGATGTTCGACAAGATCGATGTTAATGGCGAGAACCAGCATCCGCTCTACGCCCTGCTCACCGGCAAAGACGCAACGTTCCCCGGTAAGATCGGCTGGAATTTCGGCAAGTTCCTCATCGGACGCGACGGCAATATCCTCCATCGTTTTAATTCCGAGGTCGCCCCCGAATCCCACGAATTGATCGCGGCGGTTGAGGCCGCTCTCGCCGCGAAGTAGGCGCACGCTCAGGCGATTTCCGCCCATGAGCCGCGAGACTTGCTACCGTTGTTTCTGGCCCAAGCCATTGTGCTGGTGCCCGTCGATCACGCCGATGGAGACTCGCACGCGCTTCGTGTTTTTGATGCACCCGAAAGAGTTCAAGCAGGAGAAAGCTGCCACCGGGCGTCTCACTCACCTCTGCCTGAAACACAGCGAAATCCACATGGGCGTGAGCTTCGACGAACACGAGGAGGTGCAGGCTCTGATCCACGACCCGTGCAATTTGGCCGTCCTCCTTTACCCCGGAGAACACGCCCGCAACCTCTCCAACGGCGACCTGCGCGCGGATGAACTCGGCAGGAGCACACTGGTCGTTTTCCTCCTCGATGCGACTTGGGCCTGCGCCCGTAAAATGCTCCGGCTGAGCCCGAGCCTGCAAAGTCTGCCGCGCATCATGTTCACGCCCTCGGCCCCGAGTCGCTACGTGATCAAACAGCAGCCACAGGACGGCTGCCTCTCGACCTTGGAGGCAACTCACGAACTTCTGCTCGCGATGGATCACAGCGGCCTCGATCACTATGAATTGCCCGAACAATTGCTCGGGCTCTTCGCGCGCATGCAGGACTTCCAGATCAAGTGCGCGAGCGATCCCGCGCGCGCCGGTTACCGCCGCCACGCCTACAGCATGCCAGCACAGCGCGCCGCACCCCATGGCCGGAGCGGAGACCGGCGCAGTCGTTTTTTCAGGACGTCGGAAAATCAACCCAAGCCGAGCAGCTCGACCTCGAACACGAGCGTCGAACCGGGCGGAATCGCACCGGGATACCCGGCCGCCCCGTAGGCGAGCTCGGGCGGTAGGGTAAGCTTTACCTTGTCACCGACCTTCATCGTAGCCACGCCCATGTCCCAGCCGGCGATGACCTGCCTGGCGCCAAGCACGAAGGCGAACGGTTCGTCACGATCTACCGAGCTGTCGAACTTCTCGCCGGTGGTGAACCAGCCGGTGTAGTGGACTGTCACGAGCTGTCCCTTGCGCGGAGAGGCTCCGCTGCCGGAGACGAGTTTTTCGATCTGGAGTCCGTTGGTTGCCATAAAATGAGCCCTTCAATCAACCTGCACCACGATGGTCTCGCCACCAAAACTCACCTTGTCGCCGCCCATGATTTTTTTGCGCTTCTGAGTTTCGACAACGCCGTTGAGCATCACCAAGCCCTCGACGATCTGGTGCTTCGCCGCGCCGCCGGTTTCGGCCAGTCCGCTGAATTTCAGCAGCTGGCACAGCTCGATGGGCTGGGCTTTGATGATCACAATGCGGGCGGAAGGAGAACTCATGGGAATCGGCAAGGGATTTTTGAATGATGGAGAATTGCAGGAACGTTTTGAAGTAAGTTCCTAGCATGGTCTCAAAGGCGTTGCAGGCGAAAGCTCTGAAGTATTTGTGGAAAGTGTCAGATGCGCTGTTACAGGTAGATTAGAAGCGATTCCGAGTTCTACTTGGGAGCTTATTCTATGACATGGATGCGCGGCGGTATAAGAAATTAAGCACCATGGTCTCCGCGCACCCACCCCTGATATGCGGCTTAGCGGAGTGAAATGCGGGGGTGGGTTTTCGTGCACAATCACCCCGAGGGAAAACTGGGCAAGCTGGGGATTGCGGCAATCAACCAACTACAGGCCTCGCATCCCGGGTATAGGTGTAGCGGCAGAAACGAAGGAAACGATTGGGCTGCAATTGAAGTGCCGTCTACTTCAATTCTTTTCTGCAAACTTCAAAACTTTCCTGCAATTCTCCAAATGATTAAGACTGCGGCGGCGTGGTCGCGAGGCGGATGCCGTGGGCGGTGATAACGATGGCGCGCTGCTTGAAGAGCGCGCCGATAGCCTGCTTGAAGGCCTTTTTGCTCATGCCTAACGCCGCGCGGATTTCCTCCGGCGAACTGTCGTCGTGAAACGGCAGGCGCCCGCCCGCCGCCTTCAGAGCCGCGAGAATCTCGCCGGTAAGCGGCGCCACGCGCTGGTAGCCGGCGCGATCAAGACTCAGGTCGATCTTTCCGTCCTCGCGGACTTCGCGCACGAAGCCGTCGATGCGCTCGCCGACCGCCAGCGGAGCGAAAAGATCGTTACCATAAAGAAGCCCGCGGTGCGTGTTTTCAATGATGGCGTTGTAGCCGAGAGGCGTGGGACCGGTGATGAGAAGGTTCACCGGTTGTCCCTCGACGTAGGTGGGCGCAGTGAGGTTCAGATGACGGTTGATGCGAGTGCTCGCCACGATGCGGTCCGTCTTGGCATCGATGTAAACGAAGACGATTACCCAGTCTCCATACGCAAGCCGCTCTTTCTGTTCGCGAATCGGCAGCAGCAGGTCTTTCGCCAGTCCCCAGTCGAGAAACACACCGACCTTGGGGTTAATGCTAACCACGCGGAGATAGGCGAACTCGCCGACCATCACGTGCGGCGTCTCGGTGGTCGCCACTAGCCGGTCCTCGGAATCACGATATACAAAAACATCGAGCGTGTCGCCGACCTTGGCGCCGTCCGGTATGTATTGGCCCGGGAGCAGGAGTTCGCCGTGTTCGCCTGCGTCGAGGTAAAGGCCGGGAGGCGCTTCTTTGAGGACAGTGAGCTGGTTGCGTTTGCCGATCTGAGCCATGATTTCGGCAAGGTTGTGCGTATCCGGACGAATTGGGAAGGGAATCCGTGCAGCCTCGCGTGGGTTGCGGGAGATGACAGCGAAAGGTTGCGCCCCCGCCGGTTTCATCCGTGTGTTCTGTTTTGATGAACACCGCCGCATCGTTCCTGTTGCTTGTAGCTCTTCTGCTCACCGGCTGCACATCCGTCGGCACCAAGGTGGACAAGGGGCGTCATCTCGCGGGCGTCCGGCATTTCTTCGTGTTGAGCAACCTCAACGACAACCACGACATCGACGGTAGCATCGTCCGCGCATTGCAGGCGCGAGGTTTTCAGTCGGAGAGCGGCCCGATGACCATGATGCCCGACTCCGCTCAGGCGGTCATCACTTATGACGACCGCTGGGCGTGGGATTTTTCCTCCCACTTGGTCCACCTGCAAATCGCCGCGCGTGACCCGCAGGCAGTCCAGCCTTTTGCCGCGGCATTTTATCAGAAAAATATCGCCTTGAGCACGGAGTTGGACGCCGTGGTGAACCAGATCGTTGGCGAACTGTTGAAATCGGCAAATTAAAGACGGCGACGGGACAACCTATAGGAGCCTGTTTGCAGGCGATGTGAGCGATGCCGTGAATCGCCCGAATCGCCTGCAAGCGGGCTCCTACGTCGGGAGAAATCGCCAGCCGCTCAAGGCAGCTTCGCCTGGATAAGCTTGCTGACCGCGCCGAAGTCGATGAGTCCGGCCTGCGGGTGCTGCTTGAGCGCGCCGATGACCTTACCCATTTCTTTTTTCGACAGCGCGCCGGTCACCGCGATGGTCTCGACCACGAGGGCTTCCAACTTGGCGGCATCAAGACCCTTGGGCAGGTATTTCTCCAGAATGGCGATTTCCTTCAGGTTGGCTTCAATCAGGTCGGGCCGGGCGCCTTTTTCGAATTCGATGTTGGCGGCGCTGAGATTTTTGACGGCTTTGCGGAGCGTCGCGGTCACCAGCTCGTCGTCGATCGGCTTGTTGAGATCCATCGAGGAACGCTGGATGGCTCCGTCGTTGGTGCGCAGGATGGTCGCGAGAGCGGAGTCGCGGGCCTTCACGGCGGTGATGATGTCGGCGCGGAGAGTTTCATAAATCGTAGACATGATCTTGTCAGACTGCGTGCATGAGTCGCGGTGTCGAGAAGGCAACTCGGCCTCGACGCCGGCGGGACGATGTGTCTCAAACAGGCACGATGCCAAATGATCGCCCCCCGTTTTTGGGTCTCCTTCAACGGCGCTCATGCCTTAGGCCCACTTGGCGCGGCTGGTTGCTGGCCGCGCTCATCGTGCTGCCATTGATCGTGACCGGTCTGCGCCGGTTGCAACCCTCTCTGGCGATCACCGCTCCCGTGACAAGCAGCGTCCTCGTGGTGGAGGGCTGGATGCCGGATTACGGCATGAAGGAAGTAATCGCGGAAACGCAGCGCACGCCTTACGTTATACTGGTTGTCACCGGCGGCCCGCTCGAACGAGGCGCACCGCTTTCCGAATACGAAACCTACGCCGCACTCGGAGCGGCAACCCTGGCCAAGCTCGGCGCCAACTCCCCGCCGCCGCAGTCTGTGCCTGCAATCGACGTTTACCGGGACCGCACCTTCACCTCGGCGCTCGCCCTGCGCGATTGGTTAAAGAAGCGCGGTCCGATACCGGAAAAAATCAACCTCGTCTCACTCGGCGCGCACTCCCGGCGCTCGCGTCTGCTGTTTAACAAGGTGTTCGGTCGTGATGTGAAAATCGGTATCATCGCCGTGCCGGACCGCAGCTACGATGCTCAGCATTGGTGGCGCTCAAGCCAAGGTTTTCGCGTGGTGACCGACGAATTTATCGGCTACCTTTACGCACGGTTCATTTTTTAATTCCGAGGCAACTCCACCGATCATGGCCAAACGCACCCCAAAAGAAATCCTGCATCGCGTGATGCGCATCGCCCGGCTCGACGGCTGGAGCATCGCGATTGTCGCGGGCTTGTGCGCGCTTGTTTCGCTCGCGACCGGCGATCTGCTCGGCGGCATCATCGGCCTCATCGTGGCGGCGGGCGGCGTGGTTGAACTGCGCGGACTCCGACGGTTGCAGCAACACGATGCCGAGGGCGGCATGGCGCTTCTCATCCGCGCCCAGCTTATCGTTCTGATTTCGATCTGGCTCTATGCGCTCGGCAAGCTGGCCGG
>JANXRL010000022.1 GCA_025352985.1 Verrucomicrobiota bacterium | reverse complement strand
TGCCCGCATCCGTGCGCAGGCACCGCGACAGCACCAACGAGACGATCAACTCTTGATCGAGCACGAGCAGCTCCGTTTTCGGATCGCGGGCCACTTTCACCCCGATCTTTGCCAGCTCCGAAATCACTTCCTGCACGACCTCCGGATGTTTTTGGCGGAGGTAGCGGTTGACCTCGATAAACCCGAAATCTGTCTCCGGCACGTAGCCTATGAGCTGATAGGCCCGCACCAGACTCCCAAAACGACTGCGAAAGACCGAACTCGACGGCAGGTCTTCCCGCTCGTCGATGATTACCCCAGAGATGCGCCCATGCTGGCGTAGCACGTCCCGCAGCTTTTCAAGCATCTCGTCGTCGGTATAACGCTTCGCCCGCGCGATGATGATTTCTTGCGCACGGGTGAAATCCTCCGGCGTCACAATGGCCGGAAACGCCCGCTCCACCCTAATCCACATCTCCGGCGGGTTTTGGACGTGCTTCCGTTTCAGCTTAAACGAGGTGCGGTGATAGACGTTATTCCCGAGGTATTTCTCGTTCGTGAGCAGTTGATGCACCGTGCCCCGCGTCCAGTCTCTCCCGAGGTCGGTCTTGAGGCCGCGCGCGTTGAGCCGGTCGGCAATCTCCCGCTCCGTCAGGGTTTCATCTAGGAAGGCCCGATACACCCCGCGCACCGTCTCCACCTCCTCGTCCGGCCCGAGCGCGAGGACGACGCGATCCGTCTGAAGGCTTTTATGTTCGCCGACCGCGAGCACGCCCTTGGATTGCCCAGCCTGATCGACCAGCATCCGCCGTAGCCCATAGCCCGCCGTGCCGCCCTGTTTGAAGCCCAGTTGAATCAGGCGGCAGGCCCCTTGGAAAACCTTGGTCGAGAGTTCGCGGCTATACTCGCCGGCCATCGACCGTTTCACGCTTTTGATGATGTTCGAGGTAGGTGAACCGTCGTTCTCGAACTGCTCCGCGCAGTAATGGACGTTTATTCCCGCCCGCTTGCAGATATACTCGTAATAGCCGCTTTCGTCGGCGTCTTGGAACCGACCCCAGCGGCTGACATCGTAAGCGAGGATGCACTTAAAATCTGTGCTGCCTGCTTCGACCTCACCGATCATACGACGTAGGCTTTCACGGCCTCGAACATTCAGACCGCTTTTGCCGGAGTCCTCGAACACGCGCACGATCTCCATACCTCGGCACGCGGCGTATTCCTTGATCCGGTCGAGTTGGTTCTCCGTCGAATATTGCTGATGCTCCGTGGACATGCGGACGTAGGCCGCCGCAGGGATCGCGGCGGTGTTTTGCCCAGGGAGCGGGAGTTGTGTTGGCCCGCCCATGACTACGAGAGGAGGACGGTTTTAATGAGGTTCCCGAGGGTGCGGGGTGCTCTGATTGGCGGTTGCGATTTCAAGGGCAGAGAGGACGGCATTTCCGCACACCATGATTTCGCGCAGATCGCAAGCGATGGGATCTTGTAACGCATGACCCCGTAGCCATCCGATGATCCCTACGACCACAACGACTTGAGGAGGCCAGGAATCTTGTAACGCAACACAGGAATCTCTCGGGAAAAACTCTTTCAGGACTTTGAGTAAATCCGGCGCCTGGTCCTTATGCCTAGCACGACGACGCCAATACTGCGGATGCGTTTCGCGTCAGTCCCGCACACGGTCGAGCGCAGCCGATCCGGTGTGATAGGCCCTGCCCTTCTTGTTTCTCAGCCACCGATTTTGGCTCAGGTCGTGACTGATTTTCCGGCAAGTCGGGCGGGGGCAGTATTTCTGCCGACCGGCCGCTCTAGGCTCAGGAATGAACAGCGCACCGCAGGCGGCGCACTGGGGCTGACGATGCGTTTTTTTTGTGTGATAATTTCATAGCAGTCACATCATGGACACCACGGCACGATCCGGTTCCTTGGGGTCCACCTCGCCAGATTGTGGGTTTGGGACACCGAGATAGTCGACCGCCTTGGCGCGAGTATCATGGTAGTCCGGCCTCACTAGGAGCATTAAACACTGATACTATTCTCAAACGTTTTATGAGGAAATCGCTAAAATTCCATTGTTCAGCTCGAACCAAGCAAAATCTCGTTTAATCGCATTTAACGACATTTCCCTAAGAAGTTGAGCCCAAGTGTTAAACACTTGGGCTCAGTTCGAAGCTTCGAACCTAAAATGGGGCGGCCAACGGGATTCGAACCCGCGACCCCTAGAATCACAATCTAGTGCTCTAACCAACTGAGCTATGGCCGCCGTGAGAGCTGGGCAAAATCACCAGCGCGCCCGCGGCTGTCAACTCCTACTTCCCTGCCTTTCCCATTGCCGATTTCTAGGATCGTAGCGAGAATGTCAGTGTCATGCCCCGTGTTCGGATCGTCACCTACAACATCGCGCATGGTCGCGGGCTTGCGCCTATCCAAGGGATGGCGTCGAAGCGGCGGATACGGGCGACACTCCTCAAAATCGCCCGTCTTTTGGCCGACCTGAATCCCGATGTTGTGGCCCTCCAGGAGATCGACGAAAACTCCCGTTGGGCGGGCAACTTCGACCACTTGGAGTTCCTGCGGGAATTCGGCGGCTTTGAACACGCCGCGTTCGGCATCAACAACCGACGAGTCGGCCTGCTCAATCTCAACTACGGCAACGCTTTTCTGTCCCGTCACCCGATCGTCGAGTGGGAAAACATCGCCTTTGGCGAGCGCAGCGTGGGCGAAAAGGGCTTTTTGTTTGCGGAGATCGATGTTCACGGACGGCGCCTGCCCGTCGCCAACATGCACCTGCATTACCGTTCGAAGCTCCACCGTTTTGAGCAAGTGGACCGATTTCTCGGTTATTTGCGCGATAGGCAGCGGCTGCGGCACGAGCATTGGGCGGTTCCGCCGGTCGTGTGCGGCGATCTCAACAACACGCACAAGGGCTCCGACGCGACCGCCACGTTGCTCAGCCACCTGCACGATTACGGCGACTATACGCTGCACCCGCGCGAGGGGCGCACGTTCCCGTCTCCGCTGCCCAGCCGGCTGCTCGACTTTGTGTTTTTGCCCCCCGGCGTCACTGCTGTCGAGAGCCACATCGTGCGCACATTTCTATCCGACCATCGCCCGGTGGTGGTGGATTTCCAACTGCCGTGACGGGCGCCCTTAAAAATCCCTTTGCGCCTGCGGGTTCTTTTTGCAGCGATGGTTATTCCATGGATCGCATTGCCCAAGCTTTTGCCCGCGCCCGTTCCGAAAATCGCGCCGCCTTTGTCGCATATCTCTGCGCCGGCGACCCCGATTTCGACACCTCGCTCGCGGCCTGCCGCGCCTTGATCGAGAACGGTATCGATGTGCTTGAGCTGGGTGTGCCGTTTTCCGATCCGCTGGCGGACGGCCTGACCAACCAGCTTGCGGCCCAGCGCGCCCTCGAAGGCGGCATGACCGCCGAGCGCGTCTTCGAACTGGTGCGCCGCATCCGCCAGTTCTGCGAGGTGCCCGTCGTGTTTTACACTTATTACAACCTCGTGTTTTCCAACGGCGTTGACGCCTACGTCCGTGCCGCTAAAGATGCGGGGGTTGATGGCATACTCACGCTGGATCTTCCACCTGAGGAGGCTGGAGACGTTCAGGCGGCCTGCAAAACGCACGACATCAAGACCGTCTTCATCGTGGCTCCGACGACGCCCGAAGCGCGCCTCTCAATCATCGGCACGGCTGCGACGGGATTTATTTATTACGTGTCGCGCGAAGGCGTCACCGGCGTGCGCGACTCGGTCGCCGCAAACATTCCCGAGGCGGTCGCCGCCATCAAGCGGCACACGCCTCTCCCCGTGGTCGTCGGTTTCGGCATCGGCAAGCGCGAGCATGTGGCCGAAGTCGCCGCTCACGCGGATGGGGTTGTGGTCGGCTCGGCTTTGGTGAATGTGATCCGTGACAATCTCGGCGACCGCGCCGCCATCGCCCCTCGTCTCGCTGCCAAGGCGGCCGATCTGGTGGCCGGCACGCACCGCTAAACTTTTGGTATCTTTATTCCCCATGTTGCGCCGA
>JANXRL010000162.1 GCA_025352985.1 Verrucomicrobiota bacterium | reverse complement strand
CGCCGACGACGCACGGCTCACGCGCACGATGCTGGTAAACACCGGCAGCATGAACGCCCAGCAGATGGAGGATCAGGCGCAGGAAATCAGCATCATGCTGATCGGCTTTCCCGCAGAGGTGCGCGCAACCGACGACGACATGGCACATGTGCAGAGCGTTGCGGGCTTCATCCAGCGCCGGACTCAGACGGGCGAACCGTTGAGCGGTGAGACGTTGAACTTTCTCGCTCAGCACGTGCAGCAACACCTCGCCGCCTTGCGGCAGAAATCGCCCGACATGTGGAAACAGAAGGGCGACCAGCTCACCAAATTTGCCCGCGAGTTACAGGCCGGCGCCGCACAGGCCAGCCAATCCCAAGCATTGGCCCAACCCACCTTGCCAGCCCCCGCACCCGCCGCATGATAACCATCCTCAAACGCTTTCTCGTGTGGCTCGCGCTCTCCAAAAAGGAGCGGATCATGTTCGCCGCGACCGGGGAAATGAGCCGCGTGCTCAGTGTGACGACAGGTCTTAACGCGCGGAATCACCGCGCCATCGCCCTCACCCATCTTCGCCCAGAGGAAGCCGCGTTCATCCGTTCGCTCGAAAAGCCCTACCGCTGGATGCCTGACAAGCAACTGACACCCGCAGAGGGCAAACAGTGGGAAGCCTTCGTCGGCAGTCCGCTGGGCACGAAAATCGACCAATGCATCATTAATTGGGCGGCTCAGCAGGCGCAGGCTGCGATTGCCGCCCCCGCCGACCAGATCCAGACCGCCGCCGGATTCGCGCGCGGCTGCATGGCTGGTTGGCAGCTCGCCAAAACACTTTCCCGACTCGTCGCCACGGAAGGCGACAACTCCGAGACCGATGCGACTACGACCGCAGCGGGCCTTGATCAATTCCAGCCGTAGCACGCCAGCCGACCATGGACACACCCGCAACAGCACCCGTCAGCACCGCAACCACATCCTCAGCCGTCGCTCCCGACGAAGCCGCCGTCATGTCTGCCGCCATCGCGGCCGACAATGGCACCGGAACCACCCCGAGCGCCGAAACCACCCCGCCCGCGCAGGGGAAAGACGGCAAGCCCGCCGAACAGGGCAAAGACAGCGCGAAGCCTGAAGAGAAGCCAGCCGGTGATAAACCAGCCGCCACAGACAAACCCGCGACCGACAAATCCGACAGCGCCTTCAGCAAGGCAAAGAAGGATTCCGAGCGCAGGGATAATTCGTGGAAGGCGCTCGATGCGGAAAAGAACGCGTTTCGCGAGGAAAAGACGAAGATCGAAGCCGAAGTCCAAACCCTGCGCCGCGAGAACGAGCAACTGCGCAAGCAGCCGCCCGCGCCCGCCGCCCCGGTCAAGGATGAACACGGGTTCGACGCCGCCACCTACGAAGCGCTAGCGAAGAGATACGATGCCGAGGGCAAGGATGATATGGCCACCCTCGCCCGCGAAAAGGTCGCCGCCCTGCAAAAGTTGCAGGCGACCACCCAACCCGACGCGCCCGCCGTCACTGCCGGTGAAGCGTGGAAGACTCCCGAGTTTCAAAAGACCTGGGACGCAGGGGTCGCGCAGCTCGTCGCCACCATGCCGGAACTCAAGGACCCGAACCACCCGCTGGTGAAGGCCACAAACGCGTATGTAAACGATCCCAAGTGGGGCCGTTTCTTCCGTTCCCATCCCGACGGTATCCACGCCGCCGTCGAGGTCGCCAAGATGCAGCAGGAAGCCGCCCGCGTGGGGGAAGTAACCAAACAGCTCGCCACGGCTACCGCCGAAATCGAGCGCCTTAACAAACTGGTTCAACCAGCCGGCAGCCATGCCGGCGGACCGGTGCCGGAAGCGAAGAAATTCACGGACATGTCCGCGGCGGAAGCCGAGAACGCCGTGCTCGCCGCCGCCGCCGCCGCTGATCGTGGGTCACCGCGCTGAGCGAACCGCTCAACTCACACCATACTTCGCGGGACTTGATTCCCGCACTCTCCTACCATGATCGACTCAACTGTCGTCGCCAACACGATTCAGCCGTTTTTCTCCAAAAAACTGCTCGATACCGCCATCCCCATCACGAAACTGGCCGATTACGCCACGCTCGAAGAACTCCCGCCGAACATCGGCTCGGATACCGTCCGCTTCTTCCTTCCGCCCGAGCCCGACCTGACCGCTACCGGCGCCCCCGGCGCGTTGACCGAAGGCGTCGCCCCGACGAATTACCGCGACATCGCGTTCACGCCCGTCGACATCAAGCTGCTCCAGCGCGGCCAGGTCGCCAAGGTGACCGACATCGCGACGAACATCGGCTTGTTCAAGTATCTTAACACGGCCATCGAATTGATGGGCGAGGAATTCGTCCTCGACGTGGATACCATCATGCGCAACCAGCTCGCGCATCCGACCACCGGCCTGTCGAAGCGTTACGCGGCGGGAATCGTGGACTTTGCCACGCTCAAAACCACCGCCATCGCCGCCTCGCTCATGACGCCGCGCGACGTCCTCGACGCCGCGACCGTGCTCAAGAAGAAGCGCGCCCCCACGTTTGGAGGTAAATACGTCCTCCTTGTCACGCCGGAAATCTCCCGCGACATCCTTAACGATCCGAATTGGATCGAACTGATCAAAACCCAATACGCCGACAAGGTGTTCAAGGGTGAAATCGGCGAGCTGTTCAACGTCAAGATCGTGGAGCACACGAACGGCTTTCAGGAAGACGAAACCGAAGGCACCTACGCCGGCACCTTCAGCACGGGCGGCACGAACACCACGGGCCTCATCTACACCTCCATGGTTCTCGGCAAGGGCGCGTTTGGCGCGGCCAACATGAAGAAGATGGGCGCTTCGCCGCACAAACCCCAGGTGGTCATCGTGGACAAGCCCGACTCCGGCAATCCCCTCGCGCAGTATATCCTCGCGGGTTGGAAAGCTTACTGGGCTTCCACAGTTCTCCAGAAACGCTGGGGCATCGCCCTCCGCAGCAAGTCTGCGTTCGTCGGTTAACCACCTGCCCGCTTGAGCGGGCTCATGGGATAAACCACCGGGGCGGCATGGGTCGCCCCGGTGTAAGTCCCTAAAACTTTACACCTGTAGTCATGGCGACCATTTCCACCGTCCGGCCTTGCGCAAAACCCGCTATTGTCACGCTGACCAGCGCGCATGTCTTCGTCATCGATCACCCAAGCGAGGGGATCAAGTCCATGACTTACCCCGCGCTGCGGTCGCAGCTGGATGCCGCGTATATCGCGGTCCAGACGGCTTGCGCCGCCTCGGCTACCAGCGCAGCTGGCAGCGCCACAACTGCCACCACTCAGGCGGGTATCGCCACGACGCAGGCCACAAACGCCGCCACGTCTGCAACCGCAGCCGCGACCAGCGCGACCGCCGCCGCCGGTAGCGCGACCAGCGCGAACAC
>JANXRL010000087.1 GCA_025352985.1 Verrucomicrobiota bacterium | reverse complement strand
GCGTCGTCGATGAGCAGGGTGGGGCCGTCGAAGTCGGCCTCGGCCTTCAGGTGGTCGAGGCGGAGCGGGAGGATTCGCGCGGAGGCGGCGAGGGCGAGGTGTTTGACGGGAAGATCGGCGGCGAGCAGGGAGTTGGCCCTGATGCGACCGCCGTCGGCGTGAACGCGGAGGTCGGCCTTGAGGTTCATGAGGTCGAGGCTTTGCGCGTAAGGATTGGCGGAGACGTCGAGGTTGACGCCGAAGGCGAGGTCGAAGGCGCCGGGCGGGATGGGAAGATTTTTCAGCGAGGCGAGTTTCAGGCGGTCGGGGCGGAGGCCGTCGAGATGGAGGCTGACGGCGAGGCGGCGCGAGGCGGGGTCGAATTTCCAGACGGCGTCGGCGGGCAGGCGCTCCTCCCCGATGCGTAAGACGGCGGATTGAGTGCCGCTGAGCGCGGTGAGGGCGGGGTCGATCCACGGCAGCCTGGCGAAGCTCAGCTCCGCGCCGGTCTCAAGGCGTTCGAGGCCGATTTGCGCGAGATCGTCGGCGGCCGGGGCGACCATCGATTGGAGTTCGGGGCCGAGCAGGGGAATGAAATCGGCCGCATACCAGTGTTCGAGCTTGAGGGCGAAATGGACGGTGGCGGGGGCCGGTCCGCTCGTGGTGATCAGCGTCTGGGGTGACTGGAGTTCGGTGCGTTCGAAGGCGAGGTGGGCGCGTCCGCTCACGAAGTCGAGCTGGTCGATAGCCAGTTTTTTTTGGTCGTTGTTGAGGCGGCCGGAGAGGGCGAACGATGTGATGGGGAACGGACGGGCGAGCCAGCGGAGACTCGGGCCCTTGGGGATGACGTGGCCCTGGCCGGCGACGACCCGCCAGCGAGCATCGTCGAGTGCGGCGGGGAGATGACCGCTGACGTTAAACTCCGCGCGCAGCGGAGCAGCCAATTCGGGAACAGGGAAGCGGCGAAGGAGGGCGAGTTGCCAGCGGGCCTGGACGAAGTCGGGCAACACGACCTGCACCTCGAACTGTTTGGTCGCGGGATCGAGATTGCCCTCGGATTCGATGGCGAGGCGCTCGTGGTTGAGCGTGAGGCCGGTGCGGGTTGAGACGTGGAGGCGGGGCGGCGCGGAGGTGTTTTCGCCGGAGGCGGCGAGGGTGATCGTGGTGGCGGCGAGGCCGATTTCGGAGGCTTCCGCCGGGGTGAGCGGGAGCTTGGCGAGCATGGCGGGCGGCAGCCATTCGATGAGTGCAGTGAGCGGGATGGCGGACAGTTGCAAGAGGCCGTTTCCGGAGACGGTGGCGCCCGTGGATGCCCATGTCAGGCCGGAGCAAGTGAGCGCCAGGGGACCGGCCTGCGTGGAGAACGGTTCGAGGGTTCCGCGGCTGCCGTTGTTCTCGGTATGAAACGCGAGGTGCATGGGCGTCACGGTGAGCGGGCGCACGAGCAGGGCAGGTTGGGTGAGGATGAATGGGCCGGTGGTGATGCGGGCGGAGGCGGCGTCAAGGTGGCGGTGCACGGGGTCGCCGCTCGCCTCGAACTCGGCGTCAACGCGACCGGTGATCGCGGGCAGGTCGGCGTGGCCGAGCAGCGCGAGCCAGTCGCCGGGAGCGCAGTCGTTGATGAGAAGCGAAACGGTCGCGGGTTTGGCCGCATCCGTGCGGTTGGCGGTGAAGGCGATGCGCGTTGCGGGAGAAGTCGGGACGGGCGAGGCGTTGAGGCTGGCGGAAAATTTTCCGAGCCAGTCGCGCACGAGGGCGAGGTGACCTTGGAATTGCAAGGTGCCGGGGCGTGCGTCCACCTTGAGATCGAGCGAGCCGGAGATGTCCAAGTATCCTGCGTGTTGATGACCGAGGGTGAGCGTGACCGGTCCGGTGGTGATGTTGGCGATTGGCAGGCCGGCGGGGAGGGCCAGGCGAGTGTGGATGATCGTCAGGTTGAAGGCGCGGCCTTCGCGTGGGAGGAGATTGGCGGGCAGGTCGGCGGGTGTGAAGGCGGGGGCGGGAGCGCCTGCCGGGGAGGACGACGGCAAGGCCACGAAGACCAGATGACCTGCCTCGCCGGCGCGGAGGGTGACGGCGGCTTCTTCGAGCTGGATGGATTCAGGGGACCAGCGTGCGTGGAACAGGTCGCCCAGCCGCCATCGCACGGCGAGGCTGTCGAGGGCGAGGGCGTCGTGATTGGCGGGATCGCCGAGAAGGACGCTTTTGGCTTTTAAAGAAAGGGTGAGGTTGGGGTGGAGACGCAGCCAAGGAGACCGGATGTGCAGCTCCAGACCTTGCGAGCGTGTGCGCCAGGTGGCGAGGGCGGCGAGCGGATGGAGGGGCCAGCCGGGCCAGAGCAGCGCGAGGAAGGCGAGGACGAGGGCGATAAAACTGACCTTGGCGGCGAGCCTGCATGAGCGACCGATCTTACTGCGCGGGACATCTTTTGCTGAAGTGTTTGGAATAACCTTCATAAACGTAAGTGCTTCTTGACGAATAATCGCGGAGGCCATAATCCAGCAACCGTAAAAAAATCATCAAACCAATTCATCCCATGAAAACTGTGCGCAAAGTCATTTATGTTTTGGCGGTCGTCGGCGGTTTCTCAGCCACAAACCTTTTTGGTCAATTCGACTACGTGGAAAATTCCCCCGTTTCCTCCGGCGCCAACGATGCGGCCTCCGATACATTTGCTTCAGGCGGGCAGCTTAGCGATGACGAGCTTGCCACGCAGTTTGGCCCGGCGGCGGCCTCGTCGGGCGCGACTGCGAAAACGGGTGAACAGGGTGCCGCTGGTAGTCAGCAGGCAGGCGCCGAGGTGGGCGGAGGCACCTTTCAGTTCGGAGGCCAAAAAGCCGAATTGTATACCGTCAAGATTCCTTACAGTCGCAAGTTGAGCGAGCGCGCCACGCTGGAGCTTTCCGTGCCGTTTACGTATTCCATTTATGACAAGGCGTTGTTCGGCCTCAAGTCCGCCAAGGCTTATGGCGGAGGGATCAACGCCGGTTACGCCTGGCAGGCCTTTTTGAAAAAGGACAATGTGCCCTATCGCTGGAAGATCACGCCTTCGACGGGTCTTTATTACCGCGATTCCTCCGATTTTCGCGAAGGCGCGTGGGTGTTTAACGCAGGTCTCTCCAGCTCGTTCGCTTGGCAGTTTGCCCCGGGCTGGGTGGTCAACGTTGGCAACTCCATCTCGTTTGCCTGGAACAATGGTATCAAAAATTATCCCGATCCGGTTCGCGACAACCAGCAGACGTTGAAGAACGGCATTCAGCTTTACCGCATGTTGGATCGCTGGACGCTTTACGTCTATTTTGTCGAGACGGCTGCGTTGAATGATGCGTTCGTCGATTCCTATGAAACTTATGGCGTTGGCGCAGGTTACAAACTGACCAAGACCCGCAGCGTCAAGGCCACCGTGCTGACGGAGGAAGGCAACGGTCGCTACCAATCGGTGCGCGCCACCATCGGCACCAACTGGCAGTTCTAATCCCGCCGCCGCGAGGGTTTTCTCATGCGTAATCTCATCGTGCGTTGGGTCATCGTGGCCGGTCTCAATGCGACCGGCCTCCCCTGGCTTTGCGCCGCCGATGCGCCGCGAAATACGCACCGGCTTGAACTGGCCAACGGCGAGGTGCTGGTCGGCGAACTGGTGTCCGACGACGATGCGGTGATCGTGTTTCGCTCGCAGACCTGGGGCGAACTGCGGGTGCCCAAGGGCGGCGCGCACCTCGCGGTGATCGCGGCTCCCTCGGCCGAACCCGCTTCGCAGGCGCCGGGTTGGGCGAAAGTCGCGCCCGCCGCCGCGCCCGTGTCGGCCCCGGGCGCCCCGTCGCCGGGCTCTGTGGTCGCAGGCACGCCGACCAAGCCCGCGCCCTCGCCGGTCAAGTGGAAGAAGGCGCTGGAGGCCGGTTACAACTACCAGTCGCGCGGTTCCCTAGTCTCCACGACCTCGACCTATATGCGCGCCGAGGTGACGCGCACAACCCCCACCGGCCTCGCGTCCTTGGACGGACGTTATCTCTACGGCGAGCAGAACTCCCAGAGAAACACCGACAAGCTGGACGTGAACTTCAAGCTGCGCGAGCAGTTCAGCGCACGGCTCGATGTGCGGAACGATCTGAGTTACGGCTATGACTACCTGAAGGATCTTTCGCATCAGCTTCAGGATGTGCTCGGGCTCAGCTATATGGTGTTCAACACCCCTCGCATGCACTACTCGATCGGTCCGGGTCTGGCGGCGCAATACGCCCAGGCGGCCAAAGGGGACGACGGGTTGAAGCTACTGGGCAACGTGTCCCATGAGTTCTTCTGGAAGATCGTGGACCGGGTCACATTTAAGAACAACACCACCTATCTCTTCAGCCCTCAGGACACCCAGGACTACCGACTGCAATCGAACTCGGTGCTATCGGGGCAGGTCACCGAAAAAGTCAGCGTAAATCTGCGTTACGAATACGAGTTTGAGGCGCTTCTGCCGGTGGCGTCCGGACGTTCCGATCATCGCGTGTTCACGACGCTTGGCTACACGTTCTAAACGCGGCGAGCGTTTGCCGCGCGTCGCAGCGTGTCGCACACGATGGCGGCGGCGACGCCGGCGTTGAGCGATTCGGCGGCGCCATAACGCGGGATGGTCACATAACGCGTGACAACCTTCCGCACGGCTTCCGAAAGCCCGCGGCCTTCGCTGCCGATCACCACGACGGCGTCGCGCAGCGTGGGAAGTGTATGGACGTCCTCGCCGCCGAGGTCGCAGCCGAGCACCGGTGCCCCGGCGGTAGCGAGCGCGGCGGGCAGATCGGCGGTGAAGGTCTTGACGCGGGCGAATGAGCCCATGCTCGCGTTGATCACCTTTTGGGAAAAAAGGTCTGCGCAATCCGGCGAGAGCACCACGCGGTCAAACGCGAACCAGTCGGCTACGCGCAGGAGCGTGCCTACGTTGCCCGGGTCTTGGATGCCGTCGAGCGCGAGCGTGAGTCCGTGCGCGAGCTCCTCGGCCGGAAGGGTTGCGCGCACGATCCGGACTGCGGCGAACACGTCCGACGGGGTGGGGAAGTGGCTGATGCGCGCCATCTCGTCGGGCGTGATCTCGACCGGCCGCGCCCCGGCCGACGCAGCCCAAGCGGACGTTGCGTAGAGTTCGGCGAACACCGTGCCGGCGGCGAGCAGCTCGGCGACGACCTTGGGGTTTTCGACGACGTAGAGACCCTCCGTTTCGCGGTTCTTTTTTTCGCGCAGCGCGCGCAGGCGGGAGAGCTGGGTCTTGGTCAGCATTATGCGAGCAAGAGCGCGGGCGGTGCGGAAGGCAATTTTTAGGGGAACGTTTTGTTTTTGCGCCCGGCCGGGCGCGGTGCGATGGCTTGGGCACACCTTTTTCACCACTTCATGAACGCCAAAACCTTTTTTCGCACCCTGGGTTTCCTGCTCATCCTTCTGCTGGTGATTCTGATCACCACGGAGAACACCGATCAGATCAAATTTCACTTCTCGCTTCTGCTTCCCAAGCCCGTGCAGGCCTCGGCGGCCTTCGTCTTTTTCGCGATGTTTGCCGTCGGCGTCATCGGCGGGACCCTGTTGCACGGCGGCGGTTCGGGCGGCGGCGGGGCTTCCAAGGCCAAAAAGTAACCGCGCTGCTTTCGCGTGCTCCTCCCATGACCAAGCCGCTTCGCTGGGGTATCCTCGCCACGGGCAAAATCGCCGGGATTTTCGCGCGCGGCGTCGCGGGCTCCCGCACCGGGCGGCTAGTCGCGGTCGGCAGCCGTTCGACGGACTCCGCGCGGTGTTTCGCGGCGGAGCATGGCGTCGATCCCGCCCGCGCGCATGGCAGCTACGAGGCGTTGCTGGCCGATCAGGAGGTGGACGCGGTTTATATCTCCACGCCGCATCCGCAGCACGAGGATTGGGCGGTCAAGGCCGCTGCGGCGGGCAAACACATCCTTTGCGAAAAACCGCTCACGCTCGATCTCGCCGCCGCGCGCCGCGTAATCGACGCCGCGCGCGCGCGCGGCGTGCTGCTCATGGAGGCGTTCATGTATCGCTGCCATCCGCAGACGGTGCGTGTGATCGAGCTCGTCCGCTCAGGTGCGCTCGGGAAGGTCGGACTCGTGCAGGCGGCCTTCAGCTTCAACGCGCCTTTTGATTCGCAGGGGCGCATCTGGGGCAACGCGCTCGGCGGCGGCGGCATTCTTGATGTGGGCGGCTATCCGGTTTCATGGGCGCGACTCGTAGCCGGCGCGGTTGAGGGTAAGCCGTTTCTCGATCCGGCGGCTGTCGCCGGAGTCGGCGTGCTTCATCCGCAGACGGGAGTGGACGCCTATGCCGCCGCGACGCTGGCCTTCGCCAACGGCGTGATTGCGCAGGTCTCGTGCGGCGTGGGCCTCACGCAGGACAACGTCGTCCGCATCTACGGCACCGAGGGCTGGCTGCTCGTGCCGTCGCCCTATGTGGTGACGCGCGATCTCACGCCGTCGAAACTCCTGCTGCACCGCGCGGGCGCGACCACGCCCGAGGAGATCATCGTCACGCCGGATCGCACGGTTTACGCCTACGAGGCCGATGCGTTTGCGGATGCGATCGCAGCCGGCCGCCGCGATGTGCCCGCGATGTCCACCGCCGACACGTTGGGCAACATGGCCGTGCTGGATGCTTGGCTCCGCCAAGTCGGCGTAGTTTACGCTTAACCGGTCTTCAGAATCCTTTTCATCCGCTTCACTTAATTTTCCCTCCTATGAAACGCATCATCTCCGTCTGTCTGTTGTTCGGGCTGCTTGCCGTCATGGCTGTCCCGATCTGGGCTGCCACCGCCGCGGCAACGCCCGCTCCCGTCGATGACAAGTCGCCCGCCTCGCCCGTCGCCCACGCCATCAGCACGGTCACCGGCCTCGCCATCTCGCCGCTGCTCGGCACCGGCGCTTATGGCGCCTGGCAATATTTCAGCGCCAAGACTCCCGAGGCGAAGGCCAAGCTCCCTTGGTATGCGCAGACGACCTTCTGGCTGCCCGCGCTCCTCCTCGTCGGTGCGTGCGCCGTGAAGGACAGTCTCGGCGCCGTGCTCCCGCCCGGCATGAAGAAGCCGCTCGATGTTCTCGAAACCGTCGAGAACAAGGCCACCGGTCTAGTCGCCGCTGGAGCGGTCGTGCCCTTCACTATGAACAGCCTCTCGAAGATGATCGCCGATTATCACGGCGCGCATCCCGGACTGCACCCGACCGGCCTTGCAACCATCGCGACCATCGACTGGTCGTGGCTGCTCAACATCCTTACCGTCCCGCTCGGTATCGCGGTTTTCGCGCTCGTGTGGATGGCTTCGCACGCGATCAACGTCCTCATCCTTCTCAGCCCGTGGGGCGCGATTGATGCTGCGCTCAAGGGCGCGCGCACCGCGCTGCTCGGCCTCATCACACTCACCGCCACTCTCAACCCCTGGTTCAGCGCGATCCTCTCGCTGGTGGTCATCGTGGTCGCTTACTTTGTCGCGGGCTGGGCGTTCCGCCTCACAATCTTTGGCTCTATTTTTTCGTGGGATTTCTTCACCGGACGCAAACACCGCTTCACGCCCGCCGACCGTGAAAATAAACTCTTCTCCGGCGGCGGCCTCACCAAGGAAGGCGTGCCCGTGCGCACCTACGGCCGCCTCGTCCACCAGCCCGAAAACGAAAAGCTGCTGTTCGTTTACAAGCCCTGGCTCATCCTCGCGGAACGCACCGTCACGGTCTCGCTCAACGCGCCTTCCGTGGGCAAAGGTCTGTTCTTCTCGACGGTGCGCGACGGTGATCGCACGTCCTTCATTCTTCCGCCGCGCTATCGCGGACACGAGGAGGCCGTCGTCGGCATCTACAAGCTCTCGGGCGGCGTGCAGGACGCCGGTCTGCTGAAAGCCTGGGGCTCCCTCAAAGAGCTCTTCGGCGGCAGCGCGGCCAAAGCGCAGGTCGCGTGAGCATCCATGCCGCATATCCGGTCCTTTTGTTTGGAAACGGATCACGCGGCGGTGGTCGCGCTCTGGACTTCGGTGCTCGGCTACGGCACGGCGCATAACGCTCCCGAGCTCTCCATCCGCAAAAAACTGGAGGTGGCCGACGGTCTGTTCTTTGTCGACGAAATCTCGGGGCGGCTGGCGGGCACGGTCATGGCCGGCTACGACGGCCATCGCGGCTGGATTTATTCGCTCGCGGTTGATCCCGGCTTGCGTAGGCAGGGCATCGGTCGCGCCTTGTTGTCGTGTGCGGAAGCCGCCCTCGACGAACGTGGCTGCGTGAAGATCAACCTGCAGATCGCCGACGGCAACGAGGGCGTGATCGGCTTCTACGAAAAGACCGGATACAGGGTTGAGCCCAGAACCTGCATGGGGAAACTCTTGCTCAAGTAACGTCGGCGTCACCCTCCCAATTCCCATGCTTCCCAACTACAAAAAGAAAGCCTTCAACTGCATCGGCGCGGCGCTCCTCCTGAGCGTGGCCGGTTTCGTTCTGACCCTTGTCAAGACGCCGCTTGCGCCGATGGCGCTGCCGGTGTCGCTTTCCGCGCTGCCGATCTTCGTGCTGGGCGCATGCGCCTTCGCCAAGGCGAAGGGTTATCATTGGGCGCTGGGCTTTTTAATCCTCACGTCGCTCCCCGGTCTGTTCGTGCTCATGTTGATTAAGGACAGGCATCCCGAAACGGACAACCGGAAAGGCGGCGGCCTCTAATTCAGCGACATCACCTGCCAAATATGAAAACCTTGATCCTCATTCTGCTGATTTTGAGCGCGTGGCTCGGGTATAAAATCTACACGCTTTCCGAGCAAAACACCCGGTTGGAACTCAAGCTGGAGGAATCGCAGGCGAGTTTGAAGAAAACGGAAGCAAGCCTCGTGAACATCCAGTCGCAACTGGAGATCGCCGAGAAAAAACTGGCTGAAGAAAGCGCGGCGGCTTCTCAAGGCGACACGCAATATCAGGTCGTCAAAAAAGAATACGTGGAGGGATCATTGGTGGATTTTGGAGAGAAGGCGCCGGATACCAGCCGTGCCGTGATGAAACGCCTGCCGCCGCACTGGCGGCTTTATCTCGTCGGAGTCCAGACCAAGCGCGAATACCCGGCCTTAGAAGTCCAGGAAACAGCCTACTCGCATTTCATCCAAGGCGGTATCTATACCCGGCTGGAACTCAACAGCGCCACAAGGTGACGGCGGACAGGTGCGCTGTCCGTAATTGATCGGTTCAAGGCGTCTGTTTGAGCAGGCGCGGCGCAGACGCGACCTCGCCGGGAAACGGCACGCCCCAAAGCGAGGGCGTTTCCTGCGGCGCTGGATCGGCGTCGGGGGCGAGGAATTTAAACACGTCCTCGAAGCGCATGCTGCATTGCAGGCGGCGCTGGGTTTTTGAATCAATTTTGGGATTCACCACGATGACCGACTCGGTGAAAGGTGGGGCGTTTTTGATCGCCTGCGCTTGCCGTCGCGCCTCGGCGGGCGAAAGAGCGCGGTCTTTGATGACGGCGTCAAGTTGCTCCAGATCGGCGCGGGTGACGGGGCCCCAGAGTTTGCGCCATGCGTCCGGCTCGATGCGCGGGGCGACGATATTGACGAAGCGTTTTTTCTCACCGTCCTGCCGCCAGTAGCCGATGATGAGGATGAAAGGCTCTGCGATGTCGTATTGGCGGAGCGCGTCGCCGAGATCGACGGGCGTGCGGTCCTTGGCGGCCTTGGGATTCACGGGCACGCCGCCATGAAGTGTGTTGGCGGCGGCGGGGATGTCCCACTTCTGCGTGTAGCTGGGCGGCGCATAACCGTCGAAGAACGTGTCGCGGATCCACTCTTCGAAAACGAGACCGTGTTTCTGCACCTCTTGGGCGTTCGCCGCCGGGGCGGACAGCAACGCGATCCAGAAAATCAGCCGGGAGAACAAGCGACTTGTGCGCATAGCGTCACCGTGGATGGCTGCGGGCGGTTGGCAAGTTTCGGGTGACCACGCGACGCCGCACCTATCTTGCCGGCCGGTAGCGCAGGATCGCGGTGCCGCCGCCTTCGGAGGTGAGATAGAGTGTGCGGCTGTCCTGCGCGAAGGCCACCGCCTCGGCCTGCGTGAGGCCGTGCGGCGGGAGCACCTGCGGCTTGCGCGAGAGCGCGGCGCCCCACGTCTCTCCCAGGTTTCGGGGAAAAAGACACACGTCGCCGTAGGTCAAAATGACCGCCGCCGAGCCGTCGGGCGCGAAGTCCATCGCGGTGGGTTCATCGCGGTAGTGTCCGCCGGGGACGGGGATCAGTTTTTGCAAGGCGGAGGGCTTAGGGAGATTTTGAAGTCGGGCCACCGGCTGCGCTATGCACGGGCCGGGGGATTTGGGCCGCAGCGGAACCGTCAGCAGCACGGGAGGCTTAGTGCGCTTGGTGAGCAGATAAACCAGCCCTGCTTTCGCGTCCACGGCGACGGCTTCGCAGTCGTGCGGACCGTCGGGGTAGAGCACGGGAATCTTCCAGGCGACGGGGACGTTGAGTTCCTGAAACGGCACGAGTTGAGCGGGGTCCGGCTCGGCGACGACGTAGAGCGCGCAGTCGCGGCGCGAGCCTCGGTTGTCGCCGGTGTCGGCGATGAGCAGCCACGCCTTGCCGTCGAGTTCAAAGGAGGCGACGTCCTCCCAGTCGATGTTGCGCAAGCCGGCGATACGCAGATCGCCGCGGCGCACGCCGTTGGGCTCTATTCCGTAGAGCACGGGCTGGCCGCCACTGTCGTTATGCGTCCAGAAAATGCGCGGGTCGCGGCGAGAGGCGGCGAGGCCGCTCGACTCGTTGATGCCCGCAGGCAGGTGTCCGGAGATTTGACGCTCTTCGTAGGGCGGGCTTTGCGTGCAGGCGGTAAAAAGCAGCGCCGCCAACGGGAAAAAACTGGCAGGTCTCATGTTCAATAGCCGCTCGCCGCCTCGACCGGCGTGCCGCCGCCGGTGAACTCCGCGAGGATGGCGGCGGCATTCGAGGTGCCTAGCCGGGTCGCGCCGGCGTCGATGAGGGCGCGGGCGTCGGCGAGGGTCTTGATGCCGCCGGAGGCTTTGAGCGCGATGCCAGTTTTGCGGGCAGCGGCCCACGCGGCGATGTCGGCGATCTTGGCCCCCTCAGTGCCGAAGCCGGTGGAGGTCTTGATGAAGTCGGCGCCGGCATCTTCGCAGATTTCGAGGGCGGCGCGCTTGCGGGCTTCGTTGAGGAAACACGTTTCGACGATGACCTTGATGAGCTGGCCGTTGCCGTGGGCGAGGCGGGTGAGCGCGGCGACCTCGGCGGCGACCTCGGCGGTGTGGCCGGCGAGCAGCGCGGAGTAGTTCATGACGATGTCCACCTCGTGCGCGCCGGCGCGGTGCGCGGCGGTGATCTCGGCGGCCTTGGCTTCGGTTGAGAAACGTCCGCTGGGGAAACCGATCACGGTGCCGATCTTCAGGCCGGTGCCGGCAAGGATGCGCGCGGCGAGCGGCACGCTGGCCGGGTAGATCATGACGCAGGCGAAATGGTGGACGGCGGCTTCTTGGCAGAGTTGCACGATGTCGGCTTCGGAGGCGTCGAGCCGGAGGTTGGTCGAGTCGAGGTTCGCGGCGAGTTGGGCGGGGGTGGTCGTCATGGTGAAGTTTGCGTTTTCAGGAATTTTTCGAGTTCGTGCCGGGTGGGCATGGAAGGAGCGGTGCCGGGTTTGGTGACAGAGAGCGCGGCCACGGCGCCACCGAAGCGGGCGGCGGCGGCGATGTCGGCGGAAAAGCGCACGAAGCCGGCGGCGAAACCGCCGACGAAGGCGTCGCCGGCGCCGGTGGTGTCGACGGCCTTTACCCTGTGCGCGGGGATGAAGACGGGGCCGGACGCCTGGGAGACGAGGCAGCCTCGTTTGCCAAGGGTCACGATCACGACGGACGGCCCGAGAGCGCGGCAGAGCGCGTGAAGGGCATCGTTGGAAAGCAGGCTCAGCGCGGTTTCGGTGAAGTCCTTGCGACCCGTGGCAGGCAGAAGATTTACGAGGGCGGTGACCTCGGCCTCGTTGGGGATGAGCACATCGACATGCTTCAGGATCGACGGATCAAAATCCGCGCGCATCGGCGCGGGGTTGAGGACGGTAGTTACGCCGGACGCGCGGGCGATTTTTAGAACGAACGCGGTGGTGGAGAGGTTGGACTCGAGCTGGGTGACGACGATTTTGGCACCGGTGATAAGCGCGGAATCGAAGTCGGTTTTCGCGAGGTGGGCGTTGGCACCGAGGGCGACGATGATCTCGTTTTGGCCTGTGGCGTTGACGATGATGCCGGCGGTGCCGGTCGCGTGTTTCGGTTTTTCAACAAAGCGGGCGGCGATGTCTTCGGCGGAGTAGAATGCCTTTGCATCCGACGCGAAGGCGTCGCGACCGACCGCGCCGATGAAGAGCGTTGGCGCGCCCGCGCGGCCTGCTGCCACGGCCTGGTTGGAGCCCTTGCCGCCTGGCCCCGTGGTGAAATTCCCAATGATGGTTTCGCCCGGTTTGGGAAAGGCGGCGCACTGCCACGTGAGATCCT
This sequence comes from Verrucomicrobiota bacterium, assembly GCA_025352985.1. Classification (GTDB taxonomy): domain Bacteria; phylum Verrucomicrobiota; class Verrucomicrobiia; order Opitutales; family Opitutaceae; genus Rariglobus. The sequence goes on along the minus strand of JANXRL010000087.1, from coordinate 2,594 downwards.
GCACGAAACTGCCGACGACCACGACTTGGGGTTGCATGCGCTTACTTTGCCGGATTTCCGGCGCGGGGCAAGTCAGGGGCTTGCGCAGGGGTTGGGCCAGAGGCAGATTTTGGAAATGAACGCACCGCTTTTCCCTCAGCACATCATAGCGAAAAAACGCGATGGTCATGCGCTGACGCGGGAGGAGATCGCGGCGTTTGTGCGCGGGGCGGCCGATGGCTCGTGGGCCGACTACCAGCTGAGCGCGATGCTCATGGCAGTTTTCCTGCGCGGAATGAACACGGCAGAAACGGCGGCGCTGACCGACGCGATGATGCGTTCGGGCGAGGTGGCAAATTTGTCATCGGTGCGCGCGCCGAAGGTTGACAAGCATTCGACCGGTGGAGTGGGCGATAAAATTTCAATTCATCTCGCGCCAATGGTCGCGGCCTGCGGCGTGGCGGTTCCGATGATTAGCGGACGCGGGCTCGGGCATACTGGAGGCACATTGGACAAGTTGGAGTCGATTTCCGGTTTTCGAGTCGGGCTTTCGATGGACGAGTATCGTGCGCAGGTGGACAAAGTCGGTTGCGCGCTCATCGGGCAGACCAAGGAACTGGCGCCGGCCGACAAGAAGCTCTACGCGCTGCGCGATGTCACTGCGACGGTCGAGTGTCTGCCGCTCATCTGCGCGTCGATCATGTGCAAAAAACTCGCCGAGGGTATCGACGCGCTCGTGCTCGACGTGAAATTTGGCGCGGGTGCGTTCATGAAGGACAAGGCCGCCGCGCGGGCGTTGGCCAAGGCAATGGTGGATATCGGCAACGCCATGGGGAAACCGACGCGAGCTCTCTTGACCGCGATGGACCAGCCGCTCGGTCGCGCGGTGGGTAACGCGTTGGAAGTCGCCGAGTCCGTCGCCTGTCTGCGCGGCGAAGGCCCGGCGGATTTGATGGAGGTCACTCATGCGCTCGGAGAGCAAATGCTGCTGCTCGCAGGCATGGCCAAAACGACGGCGGAGGCGCGGGCGCAGTTGGAGAAATCAATTTCAAGCGGCGCGGCGCTGGCGAAATTCCGCGAGATCGTGGTCGCGCAGGGCGGCGACGGGCGCGTGGTGGACGATCCCGAGCAGCTGCCGCAGGCGCGGTTGCGCGCTGAGGTGAGGAGCGCGACCGGCGGTTATGTGCAGGCGGTCGGCGCGATGGAGATCGCGCTGGCGGCGTTAAAACTGGGTGCGGGTCGCGTGAGGGCCGAGGACTCCGTGGATCACGCGGTGGGGTTTAGCGCGCTGGTAAAAATCGGCGAGCATGTGCCGCCCGGCGGAGTGATCACGGTCGTGCATGCGAACAGCGAGGCGGCTCTCGCCGAGGTGCGGGCAAGCGTGGCGCAGGCGGTTTGTTTCAGCGCGGAGCCGGTGCTGGCTCCGCGTCTGGTGGACGAATTGATCGGGTGACGCAGACGGTCGCTCAGGCCTGCTCCATCTCAGTCAGCTTTGAGGCGGCCTCTTCCCACTCGGCGGTCGCTTTCGTGACGAGATTGACGGTCGCGCTCAGCTCCAGGTTGAGGTGGTGGAATTTGCCCTTGTCGGCGTAGGTCTCGGGATCTTCCAGCGCGGCGGTGATCTCGGCCTGCTTGGCTTCGAGATCGACGACCTTCTTTTCTAGGACGCCGACCTGTTCGCGGAATTTGCGGATTTCGTTGGCGGTGGGCTTGGACTTCACCACGCCCGACGCGGGAGCGGGCGCTTTCTTCGGCTCGGCTTTTTGCGTGGGGCGGGCGTCGGTGAAACCGGCGGTGATCGCGGCGCGGGCGTCGCTCAACTTGGATTTATCCAAGTAGTAATCGTAGTCGCCGGCGTAGTGCGTGAGGCGGCCGCCGTGAACGTGGAGCACGTTTTTCGCGAGGGTTTTGATGAAATGGACGTCGTGGGAAATGAAGATGAGCGTGCCCTCGTAGTTCTTGAGCGCCATGACGAGCGCATCAATCGACTGGATGTCCAAGTGCGTCGTCGGCTCGTCCATGAGGAGGAGGTTGGGTGGGCGGACGAGGATACGGGCGAGGGCGAGGCGGGTTTTTTCGCCTCCGGAGAGGACGGAGACGGGCTTGTGGACGTCGTCCTTGCGGAAGAGGAAGGCGCCGAGGATGGCGCGGGCCTGCTGCTCGGTGAGTTGGTTTTCGTTGGTGCGAAGCTCCATCACATTTTCGAACACCGTCGCGTCGGCATTCAAGTTATCGAGACGGTTCTGGGCGAAGTAGCCGGGGACAACGTTGCTGCCGAGTTCGCGCGTGCCGCCTTGAATGGGGATGACGCCGGCGAGGATTTTGAGGAGCGTGGATTTGCCGGCGCCGTTGGGTCCGATGAGGACGATGCCCTGTCCGCGTTCGGCGGTGAAATTGAGGTCTTTGTAAACGACGTGGTCGCCGTAGGCCTGCTTGATGTGCTCGAGCTCGATGACCTTGAGGCCGGAGCGCGGGGGCTGCGGGAACTTGAAGTTCATCTTGCGCAGCTCCTCGGTGGGCTCTTCGACGGCGACTTCCTTGAGGCGCTCGATTTGTTTTTCCTTGGATTTCGCGCGGGAGGCCATGGAGGCCTTGGCGCCGAAGCGGTCCACGAA
>JANXRL010000062.1 GCA_025352985.1 Verrucomicrobiota bacterium | reverse complement strand
GGCGGCAGCGGTGCCATCATCCTGGACAACACGGGCAACAGCGCCTCGGCGACGATTGCCGATACCAGCACCAGCGGCACGGCCAACGCGATCAATGTCCCGATCACGCTCAACAGCAACTTGGCGGCCTCGGTCACCAATGCAGCCAATACCCTCACCATCGGTGGGGCTATCGGCGATGGTGCCACCGGCAAGACGCTGACGAAAACAGGATTAGGCACTCTTACGCTCAACGGCGCGAACACCTACACCGGTGCCACGACGATTAGCGCGGGCAGCCTTTCGCTGGGTAATGGTGGCACGGCCGGATCGCTCGCGACCACGAGTGCCATCGTTGACAACGGGAACCTGACGATCAACCGCAGCAACGCGGTGGGACAGGGAACCGATTTCAGTGGTGCTGCAATCACAGGCACGGGTTCATTCACGCAAGCTGGCAGCGGCACGACGACCCTGAACGCTGCGAATACCTATTCCGGCGCGACCACGGTTTCCGGCGGCAAGCTGACCATCGCCTCCACCGGCACGATCAACAGCACCAGCGGTGTTTCGATTGGTGCGGGCGAGTTCAACTACAACTCCTCCACCGCGCTTACTCCTGCGATCACCTTCAGCGGCACCAGTGGTAAACTGAGCGGCAGCGGCACCATCACCCCGGCGGTCACCGTGACTTCGGGCAACACGCTCGCCCCCGGCAACAGCATCGGCACCCTGTCCTTCGGATCGGGCCTGACGCTCTCCTCCGGCAGCACCTACACAGTCGAGCTCGGCACGCCCAACGCCAGCGCCGCTTCCGGCCTCTCCGACCGCGCCGCCGTCACCGGTGCCCTGTCTCTCGGCGGTGGCCTGACGCTCGCGGACAACGCCACTGCCAACAGCCAAGGCTCGGCCGGTGCCGGTGCTTATCGCATCGCCACCTACACCACGAACCTCACGGGCACTTTCTCCAGCGTCACCAACCCGCTCAACTCCACGTTGCACGAGAAGGTCGTTTACGGCGCAGCCAGCGGCGGCGGTGCCGTTGACCTCAACCTCTACCGCCTCGCGACCGGCTCCTCGAATGCCACGTTCGGCCTTGGCAACGTCCGCGTGGGCACCGCCCTCACCGGCGGCCTGAGCGTGACCAACAGCGCTGCGAACGACGGCTTCTCCGAAAAACTCAACGCCTCCGCCGGAAGCAACTCTGGCAACGTCACGAGCGTTTCTGGCAGCATCAGCGGCCTAGCCGCCGGCGCCAACAGTAGCGCCATCAGCGCGACGCTCGACTCCTCCACGGCCGGCGCCAAGAGCGGCACGACCACCATCAGCTACGTCTCCGACGGCGCGGGCACCAGCGGCTACGGCACCACCGCCAACGGCTCCCAAGTCGTCACGGTGTCCGGCGCGGTTTATAACCCGGCTGCCGCCGCCTCTACGCAGACGGTCAATCTGGCGATCACCCGCGTGGGCAGCTCGGCCACGTCCTCTACGGTGACTCTCACCAACACCGCTTCGGCCACCGCTCCCTACCAAGAGACGCTGGGCAGTGGCAGTTTCTCCAGCACGACCTCTGGTTTCACGACCGCGGGCAGTGTGACGGGCATCGCCGGTGGCGGTGGCACGGGTAGCGGCACCCTCACGGTCGGGCTCGGCTCTGGCAAGTCTGCCGGCACCTACACCGGCACCACGACGCTCGGCCTGAACACCGAGGCCGTGAATGGCAGCGGCTTGGGCACGCTTGGCATCGGTTCGCAGGTGATCACCATCAACGGCCAGGTCAACGAGTCTGCCCAACCCGCCTTTGGCAACGCCGTGGGCAACGCGACTCTGGGTGGCTCCGGCATCGCCTACACGGTGAATTTCGGCACCCATACTGCGGGCACGACCACCTACACCGTGACCATCGATCTCACCAACACGCAGGTCAACGCGATCTATCAGGACGTCTTGAATGGCACGTTTGACTCCGTGAACGCGACGGGAGCGGGCTTCAGCTTCTCCGGTCTCACGCTGAGCGACATCGCGATCGGCGGCTCGACCAGCATCGTGGCGAGCTTTGACATTACGGGCAAGGGTGCCGGCACCTACTCGGGCAACCTGGTCTTCAACGGCAAGAGCATCAACGCCAGCGATCTCACGGGTGCCGCGCTCAACCCAATTACGCTCGCGTTGAGCATCGATATCGCTGCTGCCATCCCCGAGCCCTCCACCTACGCCGCTCTGGCGGGTGCGCTGGCCTTGGTCGGTGCGATCGCCTATCGCCGCCGCAAGTCGTCCTGATAATCCTCCTGCTTCTATCGCCCTCGGGATAGGCTCGGAGGTGCTCCTTTGCTCCTTACCTCTGTGAATATTCCGATTTATCCCCGTTCCCCCCGGGGGTTCACTTTGATCGAGCTGCTCACGGTCATCGCGATCATCGGCATCCTCGCGGCCATCCTGTTCCCGGCCATCGGCGCCGCGAAAAAAGCCGCCGCCACCGCGACCGATACTTCCAACCTGCGCCAGATCGGGCAGGGCATCGCGCTGCATGTGGCCGATAACAAAGGGGTGATGCCTTACAACGGCGCTCTGATCCCCGGCACCTCAACCGGACCAGGGCAGCCCAACCCCTGGACTTTTCAGGAAGCGGTCGATCGCTATTTCGGCAAGGGGCCCCAGTTCAACGCCACCTCGATCTACAATTTTTTGAGTCGGGGAAATATGTGGTATAGTGATTTTGCCGACACTTACCAGGGCTTCACGCAGCCCACCGGCTATTTGGAGACGCGCCCGGTGGCCTATGGCTATAATCCCAATGTCAACAACGGCCAATGGCTGGGCCGCCTTTCGACAGTTCCTTCCCCTGCCAAGATCGTGATCGTCGGCGAAATCAACGGCGCGGCGAACCTTGCGATGAATACTACGGCCACGCCGGACACCACGGGCACGGTGCAGACGGGCTATCGCATGAACCGCTCCGGCTCGGCGCTCTATCTCTTCTGCGATGGACACGTTCAGAAGATAAGTGGGGACCAGAGTGAAACCGCTCTCGCGGCCGCCGGTAAATCAAACATCTGGAAGTGGTGGTGAGTCGCGACAGCGCCGACGCCGTCAGCTCGCAGTGAAGAGCTATGGCTCAGCATCAAAAAAAGGTATGCTAAAAATCCGAAGCTCAAAGCTCTCCTCCCCTTACAAACAAGAGTTAGAACGATTTTGAAACTCCCCATCGCCTGACATGAAACCCCTGCTCCTCTCCCTCCTACTGCTTTCGTCCTTCTGCCTGCGCGGCGCCGTCGCTCCCGCGGTCGCTTCGCCTGATTCTTGGAAAACTTTGGTCGCGTGGACCCTGGATGCCGCCACCAAGCAGGGTTCCAGCCTGGTTGTGTTGGAAAAAACCGGACACGAATCTCTGATACTCCCAAAGTCAGGAGCCACGGTTGACGTAGTGTCCGGGGCTTCCGCCGGGAAGGCGCTCATCTTTGACGGCACCCAGACTGCGGCGGTCGTCACCGCCACGGCGCTTGATTTGGGCGGGGCCGCCGGAGTTCAGCCTCAGTTTCAAACCCTCCGCCAACGGCACGCAGGCGCAGACTCTCCTCAAGACCAATGAGACCTATGAACTCCGCCTGACCGGGCAGAGCACCCGGCTGGATTTCATCATTTCGCTGCCCGACAAAAAATACTTTCTGATTCACCTTCCCTATAAAGCCGAAGCTTGGAACACGCTCCGCGCCCGCTTGCAGGACGGCCGCCTCACGCTTAAGGTCAACGATGCTGAGGTTGCAGGCACTCTACCCGCCGGCGTGCAGCCCGTGCCCAAGCCCAACCGCGTGCTCATCGGCTGGTTTGGCGAACGTGTCTATACCGGAGCCATTGCCGACCTCGTCATCCGCGTGCCCTGAGCGATGGGGCACCGAGTTTAAAACTAGAAGCCCCAATACGCCGACGAAAGGGAATAAAAACGACTTGAAAACTGCCGCCTCCACCCGGCCTTCAGCCCGTCCATCCTGCCAACTGCTTTACAGAAGTTTAAGGCTCATAGCCAACGACTCATAGCACATTCGTAACCATGAAACCCCTCCTGCTTGCTGCGGCGTTTCTCGCCGTATCATCGCTCCGGGCCGAAACGGCCCCCGCTGCCACACCCACGCCCGAGCCTGCTGCCGCTCCGACGCCCGCGCCCGATGTTTACGCCAATTGGAAAACTATCGTGGCATGGGCCATGGACAGCGCCAGCCCGATGCCGTTTGGCACGGACGGAATGCCCTCGATGGCCGTCCCTGAAAAAAGCGGCCGCGAACCCTTGCAGCTCGTAAAAGGAGTGACCGTTGACGAAGTCCCTGGTGCCCCCACTGGCAAGGCGCTCGTTTTTGACGGCTCGCAGACCGCCGCTGTTAGCACTTCCAGCCCGATCGATCTGCGGAACTCTGTCGAGTTTTCATGCAGCTTCCGCCCGTCCTCCACGGGCACTCCGCTGCAAACGCTGATGAAGGCCAATGTGATCTACGAAATCCGTCTAGTCGCCAAGGACACACACATCGAGTTTATCGTCTCGCTGCCCCAAAAAAAATACAAGGCGGTGCATCTTACATACAAGCCCGACGAGTGGAACACCTTCCGTGCGCGGCTGAAGGACGGGCAGATGTCGTTCAAGGTAAATGACGCCGAGACGACCGCCTCCCTGCCGCCCGATGTCCCGCTGGAAAACTTGAGCAACCGCGTCACCCTCGGTTTCTTTGGTGCACGCATTTACACCGGTGCGGTGGCCAACTTCGTCATCCGCGTGCCGTGAAGTGGCGGAGCCACTTCGTGATCAAGGCCAAGAACTACCAGCTATGGGCTTCGATTCCGTGACGAACGGAAAAAGTAAGAGAACAAAACGATTCTAAAACCATCCACCATCCTGCCTTTTATCCCGTTCATCCTGTCTTAACTCTGTTTCAGGAGATCGCAGCTCCCAGCTTGCAGTCCTTGGCTCACAGTCCCTATTTGAGGTTGCCCCGAATCGACGGACTGGGGATGCATGATCAGTCTGAGCCAAGTCCTGCGTATAGAGAACCAGAGGTAGCCGTGTTCACGGCGAGCCCCGACGGAGCCGGCGCAAAGCCACGCGATGAAACACCGTTCGCTGAGCATGGCCGAACGAATCGAGCTGGAGGCGGCGATACGGGCGGGTGACACGCAGCTTGCGGTGGCCGTGCGATTGAACCGGGCGACGGGCACGATCAGTGGCGAACTCGCGCGCAATGGCGGGCGCGAACATTACCGGGCGGCGGCGGCCGATCAGGCCAGTGTAGCCCGCCGGGGACGTTGCGCCATTGATGGCCATCCGCCTCTGCGCGACGAAGTGCATGCCCAGCTGCGTCGGGGCTGGTCGCCGGAGGAGATCGCAGGCATCCCCAAGCGAAACTATCCCCGCTTGCGGCTCATGCAGACTTCCTGCGAATCGATTGACCGCTACGTTTACGTGGTGGCGCGCGGTGAACTCAAGCGTGAGCTGGCCGCGTGTCTGCGCCGCCAACATCGGGTTAGGAAACCCCAACGCCGGGGCGTGGTCGCCAGCAAAGATCGCATCAAAGACATGGTGCTCGTCGATGAGCGGCCCGCCGAAGTCGAGGACCGGTTGATCGCCGGGCACTACGAAGGCGACCTGATCATGGGTGCGGGCAACCGCTCCGCAGTCGGTGTTTTGGTCGAACGCATCACCCGCTACACCTTCCTGTGCCACCTGCCGATCAAGGACGCCCAAGGCGTGCGCGAGGCCTTCACCCGCAAGCTGCTCCCCATCCCTCAAGCCCCGCGCAAAACCCTCACCTACGATCAAGACATCGAGATGAGCGAGCACGCCATCCTCGCCGCTGATCTTGGCCTGAAGCTGTTCTTTTGCCACGCCCATTGCCCTTGGGAGCGGGCCACCTGCAAAAAGCCAAAACGACCGTATCCGCCACTACCTGCCCAAGGGCACCGACCTGTCGCTGGTCTCCCACCAACAGCTCAGCGCCTACCAGGAGATGCTCAACGAGCGCCCCAGAAAAATCCTCAACTGGAAGTCCCCTGCTCAATGCTTCCAGGAACTCCTTAAATTGAACAAATGTTCATCTTGATCCTTGAATGCGCCCTTCCCAAGAGCTGATTAAGTCTCGCCGGCCTGCACTTTAGAAGTGAGGCTGAGTTTTACCCCTTTATGCAAAGTTTCATTAAGTTGTTATTTGTTCTCCTAGCTTTTGCGGTTGCGCCGCTGGGTCTGTTTGCGGCGGATACCACTCCAACCAAGAAGGTCGCGGTCAAGCTAAGCACCGCCTTGTGGCCCGCCGCGCCCGCGCCCGCCGCGCCCGGAGCCGTGGCCGGTGTGACCGGCGGGACGCTCGTGGTCTTCGGAGGCGACCACGCCGCCGCTGAGGCCCAGGTGCTGACGTTGATCACCGATGCGAACGCCGCCCGTTGGCAGACGGTGCCCGCGCCATTCGTCCGCGCCTGGAGCGCGGTGGCGCAAACGGCCGATCAGATGATCGTCATCGGTGGTATCGAGGCGGGGCAGGTGAGCGCGGCGGTGGATATTGTTCGCTGGATCGAGGGCAAACTCGTGCGGACTGCCCTGCCTCCGCTGCCTGTGCCGCTCGCCGGCGCGGGTGCGGGTGTGATTTCCGGCAAGGACGGGGAAAAACTTTATGTGTTCGGCGGTTTGAAGTCGCCTGATGCGAAGGCAGCCGAAACGACGCTGTGGGTTTTGGATTTGAAGAAGCCGGATGCCGGCTGGGCCGCGGGAACTCCGCTGCCGGGCGCGGGGCGGTTCCTGCCGATCATCGGCGCGCAGAATGGCGCGTTGCAGGTTTTGGGCGGTCGCGAGGTGCGGTCGCTGCCCGATGGCTCGACGGCGTATGCGCCCACGGCGGAAAACTGGCTTTACAATCCGACTCCGCCCGAAGGCACCAACACGCGCGGCTGGATCAGCCGCTCAGCGCTGCCGCAGGCGGTGGCGGGTGGTGTCGCCGTTTCTAGCGGGCAGGCGCACCTGTTGATTTTGGGCGGCGATACCATGTCGGTGGTGGGCAAGCCTTGGGCGCTCGCGCTCGACGGCGTGGCCCAGCCGGCGCTGATTTACAACGTCATCACGGATGCGTGGGTCGATTCCAAGGTGCCGCTTGCCGGCGCTGGCGTGGGCGCGGTCCGCCGGGCCGAGGGCGAGGTGCTGGTGTTTGGCGGGGCCGGCGCGCAGGCCGTCACGCAGGTGCTCATCAACCGCAATGTGCGTGTCCTGTCGTGGATGGATTACGGGGTCATCGCGTGCTACATGATTTTCATCTCCGGCATCGGCGTGTATTTTTCGCGGCGCAACACCAGCAGCGCGAATTTTTCGCTGGGCAACCGCGAGGTCAAGTGGTGGGCGGCCGGCATCAGCATGTATGCGACCGGCGCGAGTGCGATCAGCTTCGTGGCGATCCCTGCCTTGGCCTTCCGCTCCAACATGGTCTATCTGTTCCCGCTGGTCATGATGGTGCCGAGCTACTTCATCTGCGCTTACGGCATCTATCCGTTGCTGCGGCGGATGGAGATCACCTCGACCTACGAATACATGGAGCGCCGCTTCAACCGCCCGCTCCGCCTCATCGCGAGCGCGCAGGCGATCCTCATGCAGACTTTCGGCCGTGCGGCGATCGTGCTGCTGCTGCCCTCGCTGGCCATCTCGGCGGTGACGGGCATGAACGTGTTCGCCAGCGTCGCCATCATGGGCGTGCTGACCACGGCTTACACCGCGATCGGCGGGTTCGCGGCGGTGATCTGGACGGATGTTTTCCAAGGTTTCATGAAAATGGCCGCGCTGATCCTGATGATCTGCGTGTGCATCTACGCCCTGCCGGGCGGCTTCGGCGAGTTCGTGCAAATTGGCAAAACCTACCACAAGTTTGATTTCGCCCTGCTGACGTGGGACGTGACCGTGCCCGCCGTCTGGGTGATGCTGCTTGGCACGCTGATCGCCACGACGGTGACCGCCGCCGGCGACCAGCCCAACATCCAGCGCGTGTTCTCCGCCCCGGTGAAGGAAGTGCGCCGCGTGACCGCGATGAGCATCGTCTGCGGCATCATGATCGGCGTGATCGTGAACTTTCTGGGCATCGCGATCTTCGCATATTTCCACGCACACCCGGAGAATTTTGACCCCACCTCGCAGAACGACAAGATCGTGCCGCTCTTCGCGACGCAGGCCCTGCCGCCCGGCATCACGGGCATCGTGCTTGCCGCCATTTTTGCCTCGGCCATGGCCACCGTGTCCAGCGCGATGAACAGCGTCGCCACGATGTTCACCGAGGATTTCTACATCCGCCGTTACCCGCAGGCGACGGATCGCCAGCGCCTGCGCACGCTGCGGGCCACCTGCTACGTCACGGGCGCCCTAGGCACGGGCACAGCGCTCTTGCTTGCCTCGCTCGATCTCAAGTCGATCATGGTGGCCTGGAACCAGATCATCGCCCTGCTGGGCGGCGGCATCGTCGGCCTGTATTCGCTCGGCATGTTCACCAAGCGCGCCAACGGCAAGGGCGCGATCTGCGGCGCCGTCGCCAGCGTGCTGATGACGTCGTGTGTGAAGGCCTTCACGAATCTGCATTGGGCGACCTACACGCCGCTCGCGGTGGTCACCTGCATCGGCGTGGGCTATGCGGCGAGCCTGTTCTGGGCGCGCGACCAGCGCGACCTCACCGGCCTCACCGTCTTCACCCCGCGCATCAACAAGTCGTGAGCCTGGGGCAACGCGCAGCCCATCGCGCAGCACGAGATATTTTATCATGAAAACCCTGATCGACCACGGCGCCGTTCCCGGCGCGACCACTGTGCAAACCGCCACCATCCAAGCGGCCATCGACACCTGCGCCGCCGGCGGCGGAGGCACCGTCCTGGTGCCGGCCGGCACCTACATCACCGGCACGCTCCAGTTGCGCGACCGCGTCACATTACATCTTGAAAACGGCGCCGTGCTCAAGGGCTCCGACCACCTCGCCGACTACCCCGAGATCCTCGGCAGCTTTACCGACGCCGTCGGGCAGAAGCGCAACCGCTGCCTCATCTACGCCGTCGGCGCGACGGGCGTGGCCATCACCGGCCAGGGCGTCATCGACGGCAACGGCGGCGCCTTCGGCTACGAACAGGATGGACGTCCGTTCCTCCTTCGCATGATCGACTGCCGCGACGTCCAGGTCACCGGCATCACCCTGCGCAACTCGCCCGGCTGGGTCAGCCATTACCTCGGCTGCGAAAACGTCCACATCCACGGCATCAGCATCCATAGCCATACCAACGGCAACAACGACGGCATCGACATCGATTCTTGCCGCCGCTTCCGCGTTTCCGCCTGCGACCTCGACTGCGGCGACGACGCCATCTGCATCAAGTCCACCCGCGCCACGCCTTCGGAAAACATCGTCGTGACCGGCTGCGTCATCCGCAGCATCTGGGGCGCGCTCAAGCTCGGCACCGAGTCCGCCGGCGATTTCCGCAACATCATCATCAGCGACTGCGTCATCCGCGACACCTGCGGCGGCGGCCTGAAGATCATCAGCATGGACGGCTGCCGCCTCGAAAACGTGCAGGTCAACAATATCATCATGGACAACGTCTCGGGGCCGATCTTCGTCCGCCTCGGCGCACGCCTCCGCCGTTACCACGACGACCAGCCCGAGCGCCCCGTCGGCATCATCCGCAATGTTTCCCTCCGGAACATCACTGGCACCGTTTGGGAAGAGGGCTACCTCCTCTACGGAAAACTCAAGCGCAAGGCCGGCATCATCATCACCGGCCTCCCTGGCCACCCGATCGAGAACCTTCGCCTCGAGGGTATCCGCTTCACCTTCCCGGGGGGCGGCAGCGCCGCCGACGCCGCGCACCACGCCGTGCCCGAGCAACCCGCCGAGTATCCCGAGTTCCCCTCGTTCCATCCGATTCCCGCGTGGGGTTTCTACCTGCGCCACGTGAAGGGCCTCACGCTTCGCGACGTGGACATCAGCCTGAAGGACGGCGCCGCCGATGCGCGGCCGCCGATGTTCACCGAGGATGTCACCGGCCTCCAGCTCGATGGCGTCACCATCGCCGGCTCCGCCGTCACCCCGTCCCAAATAGTCAATCGCTCCGCCAACGCATGAAGGTCTCACGGCTGATCCTGCTCTTCCTGCTGGGCGCCGCGCTTTGCGGCGCGGAAACCACCCTGTGGGTGTCGCCCAAAGGCAGTGATTCCAACTCCGGCTCGAAGCTCTCGCCCGTGGCCACGCTGCCCCGCGCCGCCGAGCTCGTGCGCGCCGCCCGGGCCGCGCATCCCTCCGAGGCCGTGACGGTCTGGCTGGGGGAGGGGACGTATTCGCTGCTCGACGGACTTTCATTCGGCGAGGCCGACTCCGGCACCGCGGCCGCCCCGGTCACGTGGCGCGGCGTGGATCGCGAGCTCGTGCGTATCATCGGCGCGCGTCCCGTGGCGCCGGATCACCTGCGCGTGGTAAAAGACTCCGCGTTGCTTGCCCGCATGGCGCCCGAGGCGCGCGGCCGCGTGATGGAACTCGACCTCATCGCCGAGGGCGTGCGGCACGCGGAAGCGTTTCCCGATTACCAGCGCGAGCCGGCCAACCTGTGCGCCGTATTCTTCGACGGTGTCCGCCTGCCGCTCTCCCGCTGGCCCAACGGCGAATACGGCTACACGACGATGCGGAGCGTTTTGGACAGCGGCAGTTTCAAACCCCATCAACCCGAGGGCGGCGTGTTCTCGTATCGCGAGGACCGCCCCGCCCGCTGGCAGACCGCCCTGGCCGACGGCGGCGTGTGGGTGCGCGGCTTCTGGCGCGTGCCCTGGGTCGCCGAAACGCTCCGCGTGAAGGCCATCGACCCGAAGGCGAAGACCATCGCGCTCGCCGTTTCTACCGACGGCGGCATCGGCTCCAAATACTCAAAGCTCGTGGACGGCACCCGCATCGGCGACGGTAAGGAAGGCTGGTTCGCCCTTAACCTCATCGAGGAAATCGACCGACCCGGCGAGTGGTGCGTCGATTTCAAGCGCCACAAACTCTACATCTGGCTGCCGTCCACCCCCAAGCCCGGCCTGCTCGCGCTCGCCGACAACGCCCAGCCCCTCCTCACATTTTCCGGCGCACGCCGCATCAACTTCCGCGATGTCACTCTCGGCTTTCAGATGGGTGACGGCGTCAGCATCGCCGACGGCGAGGCCGTGCAACTTGCCGGCTGCGTCATCAACGGCATCGTTCGCCGCAGCATTGTCATCCGCGGCGGCCACGACCATCGCGTGCAGAGCTGCGATATCTCCGAGATCGGCCTCACCTCCATCGACATTCTCGGCGGCGACCGCGACACGCTCGCGCCCTCGGGCTTCGAGATCGTGAACAACCACATCTACCGCGTCGCCCTCAATGCCCCGGTGCCCGCGCTCACCGCCGGCCTCAACGCGAAAACCCAGCAGCTCGTCGGTGCGCATGTCGCCCACAACCGCATCCACGACGCTTCCTACGGCGGGATCACCTTTGGCGGCAACGATAACGTTTTTGAGTTCAATGAAATCTACCGCGTCGGCCTCGACGGCGGCGACCTCGGCGGCTTCTACACCACAGGCGGCTGGACCTCTCGCGGCAACGTCGTGCGCGGAAACTTCATCCACCACAGCCAGAACGCCAACGCCATCTACATGGACGACGGCGACTCCGGCCTGCTGATGGAGGACAACCTCATTTACCGCACCGAGTCGGGCATCTTCATCGGCGGCGGCCACGACCACATCGCGCGGCGCAACGTGATCGTCGCCTGCCCCCGCGCCATCCACGTCGATGATCGCGGCATCTCCCGCAAATACACGCCCACCGATTCCCGCCTGCGCGGCGACCTCGACTCCGTGCCTTACACGCAATCGCCTTGGCGCGAGAAATACCCCGCTCTTGTCGGCATCCTGGACACCGACACCACCATGCCGCACGGCAACATGCTGACCGGCAATTTTGCCGTCGGTTGCGAGACCCTCGCTCGCCGCAGCGGCAATGCGACATGCTCACCGGCTTTACGATCGCCGACAACGTCGAGCTCTCCGACCTTTCCGTGTTCAAGGCTCCCGCCGCGTTGAACTTTAGCACGGCCCCCAACTCCGGCCTGCCCGCCCTCTCGCTGGATCGCTACGGCCTCCAGCTCGACGAGTTCCGCCGCGAACTGCCCGCCCGCGATATGAAACTCCTCCGCGACGGCGACACCCGCCGCAAGGCCTTCGACTCCCAGCAGGATGTCGAAGCCTACAAACGCCGCTGATGCTTTTACCCCATGAAATTCCCGTTCCGTTCGTTCTGCCTCGTCGCGCTGCTCGGTGTATATTCCACGGCTTTTGCCGAGGTTAAGCTTAACGGCATCTTTGCCGACAATCTCGTGCTCCAGCGCGAACTCCCCGCATCGGTCTGGGGCATGGCGGAGCCGGGCGAAACGGTGACGCTCGAATTCGCCGGCCAAAAGAAAACCACTGTCGCCTCCCCATCAGGCAAATGGCGCATCGTCCTCGCCCCGTTGACCGCCTCCGCCGAGAACCGCGTCATTACGGTCAGCGGCAACCGCACCGCCCAACCCGTGCTCGTGCGCAACGTCCTCGTCGGCGAAGTGTGGCATTGCGCCGGCCAGTCCAACATGGAGTGGGGGATCGGGCGTTCGACCGACAAGGAATCCATCATCGCCGCCTCGGACAATCCGCTCCTGCGCATGGGCCGTATGGATCACCACAGCGAGATGTCGCCGCTCGCCACTCAACCTGTGAAATGGACGGCTGCCTCGCCCCAAACGGTGCGGTGGTATTCGGCGGTGCCCTATTTGTTCGGCGCCGGCCTGCAAAAAGAACTCGGCGTCCCTGTCGGCATCATCAACTCGTCCTATGGTGGCACGCGCATCGAATGCTGGCTCGACGCCGACACCTTGAAAAACGGCCCGTGGCCGCAGGATCAATACACCGACGTTGTTCGTCAAAAGGCCGACTACGAAGGCAAGGTCGCCAAAATGCAGCCCGCGATGGATGCCTACCTCGCCGAGAAGGCCAAGGCCCGCGCCGAGAAGCGCCCCGATCCACCCGCACTGGAGGGCTGGCCCGGCGAGTTCCGCGGCCCCACTGTTTTGTGGAACGGAGAGATCGCCCCCATCGCCGGCTACGCCATTCGCGGCATGGTCTGGAACCAAGGCGAGAACAACTCCCAGCCCGGCACCGGCCCGCGTTATTTACAGCTCCTCACCGCGCTCGCCCGCAGCTACCGGACTGCTTGGGGCGAGGGCGATTTCCCGCTGATCGTGATGCAGCTCTGCACCTACAAAAAGCCCGGCGGCTACGCCGAATATCGCGAGGCGCAACTCAAGTTCACCCAGGCCGACCACAACTCCGCCCTCGTCGTCACCCTCGACCAAAGCGCGCCCGACGGCGACGTGCACTATCCCGACAAGCGTGTCGTCTCCACCCGCACCGTGCGCGCCGCCCTCGGCCTGGCCTACGGCCACCCTGGCGAATACTCCGGCCCGATCTTCGACTCCGTAAAGTTCAACGGCCGCGAAGCCGTCGTGTCGTTCACGCATCTCGGCGGCGGCCTGGTCGCCAAGGACGGCCCGCTGCGCCACTTTGAGATCGCCGGTGCCGATAAAAAATTCGTCGCCGCCGATGCGCGCATCGAGGGCGACATCGTCGTCGTTTCCAGCGCGTCCGTAACCGCGCCCGCCTTCGTTCGCTACGCCTTCACTCAGTTCCCCTGGCCGCCCGCCAATCTCTTCAACCAGGCCGGCCTGCCCGCCTCGTCGTTCCGCACCGACAACTGATTTACCCCGATGAATACCCGTCATGTTTTCGTTTTAGCCGGACTCCTTTTTATTGGCGTTGCGCGAGCCGACACACTCGCCCGCGCCCCCGGTCCGCGCCCCGCTGCCGAGCAGGTTTTGTCGGGCAATATTCCCGGGCGGCCCGCGACACCTGTTGTCGTTGACGAGCGTGACGACACCGGCTTTGCCCGCGACCGGCTCTACCACGTGCCTCCTGTCGGCGAGCACCCGCGCGTGCTTTTTTCAGTCGCCGACTTGCCGCGCATCCGCACCCAACTGGACGCGACCAAAACCGGCCGCTCACTCAAGGCCGACATGTTAAAGCGCGCCGAACTCGGCGATGCCGCGGGCTGGCTCGCGCAAGCCTATGCCGCGCTGGTCGCCGGCGATGGCCCTGGTTTCGCCGTGCTCTGGGCCGACGCCCACAATCCTATCCAAAAAGGCCCGCCCGGTTCCGGCTACAGTCCTCTCAGCGCGCTGCTCTTTTATCGCGGGTTCTCCGCCCTCCTGCTCGACGACGCCGCGCGCGGTCGCGAGGTTGCCGCCGCGGTCACCACCTACGCTGCGTGGCTTCGCCCGCAGGTCGAGGCCGCCGCGAAATTGCCCGGCGCGGAAAACTACTGGCTGGCCGTCCGTCCCGTCATCGGCGACTTCGGCGGCCTAGGCTACCTCTACGATTTCACGCAGCGTTACATGACGCCCGCGCAGGCCGGCACAGTCCACGATCTCATCGCGCTGTGCGTGAAAGACCGATACGGCCTCGGGATGGACCTGCCGCCCCACTGGCGGAACTGGAACTTTCTCGGCATGGGCCTCTATTTCCCTCAGCTCGCGCTCTCCATCGAGGGCGAACCGGGCTTTGACCCGCGTATCGTGGCCCGCGCCCGCGAGGTCGCCCGCGATTATATTCTCAACAGCATTTCTCCGCTCGGCCTTGGCAAGGAAGGCATGGGCTACCAGACCGCTGGCATGGGCCACGTCAATGTCTTCGCCCTCGCGCTCGCCAATCGCGGCGACGACCTCATCACGCTGACTCGCTACCGCGCCATGCTGGAAAATTGGTTTCTCTGGACGATGCAGCCCTACGGCCGCGTATGGGCCACCAACGGCGACCTCGGCACCTTCCCGCCGAACATGGGCGTGTTGCAGCCCGCGCGTTTCTTTTTCCCCGACAACCCGCGCATCGCCCTCGTAGCCGGCCAGGCGCCCGAGGTTACGAAGCTCGATTCGCGCGTCCCCGAGCAGGGCTTGCTGCAACTGCTCACGCCCGTGGACCTCGGCTTCGACGCAGCCGTAAAACGTCCGCCCGTATTCCCCGCAGACCTTCCGTTCAGCCTCTACGAACCCGCGCGTGGCGTGCTCTTCGCCCGCACCGGCTGGACGCCCGATGCCCTCACGCTCCAATTCAACGCCCGCTCCGATACCACCTTTGCTTCCCACGACCACTCCGACCGCGGCGACTTCTTCCTCACCGCGCTTGGTCAAGCGTGGAGCGTTCCCTCCATGCGTGAGACCGGCAGCGAGCATCACTCCGTGATCACTATCGACGACGTGGGCCAGGGTTTCTTTGCGACGCCCGCGACTTGGCTCGATGTTCAGCAAACACCCGCAGGCGTCACCGCGACAGTCGATCTCAGCTATTGTTACAACTGGCGCTGGATGAAGTCGTCGTTCTTCGCCACCGACGAGCAGCTCAAGAACGAGCCTTGGCTGGAGTGGGTGCGCGAACCCCGCGACCGCTTGCTCGCCCGCGCCCCGCTCAACACTTGGGAGCGCGATCCATCTCCCAATGTTCGCGCCTACTACGAAGGCTGGCTCGCCGGCGATCCGCGCGGTTGGGGCGCCGAGGACTCCTGGGTCGTGCGCAGCCCAAATCTCCCCGTCAAAAAAGCCTTCCGCTCCATCGCCCTCGTCCGTGCCGCCCGCCCCTTCGTCGTCATCGCCGACGACATCCGCGAGGATGACGCCGAGCATCTCTACCAGTGGCGCATGATCCTCTCCAACGAGGTCGAGGCCCACAATCTCAAGGGCGCCGACATCATCCTCGGCCCTGTCGCCTCGCAACACGACGCCAAGCTCCGCGGCGATTCCGCCTACAAGGACGTCGGCCGCCCCGTCGCGAAGCCCGGCGATCCCCAGTTGCTCGTGAGAATTCTCCGCCTTGCCCGGCCGCAGTTCGTCGAGCGCACCCCGGCGCCCGCCGTCGAGACCGTCGAGTTCGTGAAAAACGACGACGTCCATCAGTTCTCCGGCCGCTCGCTCGGTGTGGGCAAACGCCTCGTGTTGCCCAGCCGCAGCGTCGAGCCTGGTTACCGCGTGCTGTTGTTTCCCTTCCGCGCCGGCGAACCGCCACCCGAGACCACCATGGAAGGCACCGACGTCCTCAAGGTCACAGTCGCCGGTGTGACCTCCCGCGTAAAGTTTGCCACCGCTGCCGATGGCTCGCCGCGTCTCGAAATTCTACCCTGATTTCCATGCGACGCGTGCTCGTTTCCTTGTTGCTGGTATCCGTCGCCGTCCTCCATGCCGATGTCGGCAACCGCGGTTTCTGGGGCGACCAAGGCGACGGCACGTTTAAAAACCCCATCCTCCCCGGCGACTTCAGCGACCCCGATGTCATCCGCGTCGAGGACGATTTCTACCTCATCACCTCCACGTTCCAATACGCGCCGGGCACGGCCATCCTTCAATCGAAGGACATGGTCAACTGGCGCTACGTCGGGCACTGCATCCCAGACGTCACCCATATCGGCGGCAGCATGAATTGGGACAAGATGGGTGAATACAACCGCGGCGTTTACGCCTGCTCCCTCCGCCACCACAATGGCCGGTTCTACATGTATACGACCACGCTGGGCCAGGGTCTCTTCATGACCTCCGCGCCTGCGATCACTGGTCCATGGGACCCGCCCACGCTGCTATCCAATAAATCCTGGACCGACGACAACTGCCCCTTCTGGGACGACGACGGCAAGGCCTACATGGTTTACAGCGACCTCAAAAACGGCTGGTTCACCCACCTCGTCGAGATGTCCCCTGACGGCAAAACCATCCACTGGGAAACCGACAAGGTCGTCGATGATTTCAAGACCAGCGAGGGCAACAAGATCTACAAAATCGACGGGACCTATTACATCTTCCATAACGAGAACCGCAGCATGGGCAACCGCGTCGGCACCTTCATGCGGGCGAAAAATATCTGGGGACCCTGGGAAAAAAAACTCGTCCTTCAAGGCGATCCACCCCTCCGCGACCGCGAGCCCAACCAAGGCGCGCTCGTCCAGCTCAAGGACAAAAGCTGGTGGTTCTTCACCCATCAGGGTCGCGGCGGCTTCTTCGAAGGACGCCCCACCAGTCTCCTGCCCATCAAGTGGGTGGACGGCTGGCCCATCCCGGGTGAAATCGGCGCGGACGGCGTCGGCCGCATGGGCTGGTCCTACAAAAAACCCATCAACGGTCAGCCCATCGTCGTCCCGCAATCCAGCGACGATTTTTCCGACGCGAAACTCGGCCCGCAATGGGAGTGGAACCACGAACCGCGCGCCGGGTTCTGGTCGCTCACCGAACGCCCCGGCTTCCTTCGGCTGAAGGCCTTCAAGCCCATCGACCCGGCGGTTTATTATAAAAACAAAAAGCCCGCCGAGGTCCGCACCGATGCCTTCTTCACCGCCGGTGATATGCTCACGCAACGCGTCATGGGCTACGAAGGCGGCGAGGTCATCGCGCGGTTCGACGTCTCCGGCCTGAGCGACGGCCCGGTCGCCGGACTCGCGCTATTCCACGGCTCGTTTGCCCGTCTCGGCGTCACCCAGAAGGACGGTGTCCGCACCCTTGAGTTTAATCGCGACGAGAAAAACATCCTCGCCGGCCCCGTGCTCAATCAACCCGACCTTTGGGTGAAAGCCGTCATCGGCGAACAGCCGAAGCCCCTCGTTACCTTCGCCTACAGCCTCGATGGAAAAACCTACGTTCCGCTCGGCGATACGTTCGAGCTCGCCTGGGCCAACTACCGCGGCAGCCGTGTCGGTATCTACAATTTCAACACCCTTTCCGACGCCGGTTACCTCGACGTCGATTCATTTTCCTACGTATACCGCGGTCCTCACAACCGCAGCCGTTAACCTCCTGCTTCATGAAATTTTCTTTCGCACTCCTTACCTTCGCCCTTCTCGTCCGCGTTTCCTCCGCCGCGATGCCGATCTACGAAACGGCGATCAACCCGCGCGACGACCTCACGCTTGAATTCTGGCTCAAGCCCGATCCCGCGTGCCCCGCCGGCGCCCGCATCGCCGATCAGCCCATCCTCAGCGGCCGCTCCTACTTCCGGCTCGAGACCGGCGAGCGCGGGGTGCTCCGCTTGGTCGCGCCCGCGGGCAACCAGGTCGTCACCACGCCCACCGCCTTGCCCACCGACCGCTGGAGTCACGTTGTCGCCATCATTAGCTGGCATCAAACCGTCAATAACAAGCCGGTCCCCGGGATGCTCAAACTCTACCTCGACGGCCACGAAGTCGGCGCCCTCGCCGACCCTGTTCCGCCTTCGTTCGGCAGTCGCACCGGTCCGCGCCTTCGCTTCGGCGGCGACTACGCTGGCGGACACCGTTTCACCGGTGAGCTTCAACGCATCGCCGTCAACTCACGCATTCTCACGCCCGAGGAAATCGCCGCCCGCACCGACGCGGCCACCGCCCCCGCCAAAATCGACGGCGTGCTCGGCGACTGGACCTTTCCGCTCGCCGCCGGCTCGTCCATGAAACCCGCCTTCGTCGTCACCCCCGCCGCCGCCGCCCCCGCCGGCAATCTCACGCTCTGGTATCAACAACCCGCCTGGGAATGGGTGCACGCGCTCCCCATCGGCAACGGCCGCCTCGGCGGCATGGTTTACGGCGGCATCACCGAAGAAGTCGTCCAGCTCAACGAAGACACTGTCTGGGCAGGCGGCCCCTACGACGCCGCCAACCCCGAGGGCCTCGAAGCCATGCGCGAAGGTCGCCGGCTTATCTTTGCAGGCAAGTCGGGGGAAGCCGCCACCCTCCTCCATGACAAGGGCAACGGCCGCCCCAATCGCGGTCTCCAGTATCAAATGCTCGGCCGCCTCGTGCTCACGTTTCCAGTCACCGACACCACCGTCACCGGTTACCAGCGCACGCTCGACCTCGACACCGCCGTCGCCCGCACGACCTACACCGTCTCCGGCGTCACCTACACCCGCGAAGTCTTCGCCAGCGCGCCCGACCAAGTCCTCGTCATGCGCCTGACCGCCGACAAACCCGGCGCCATCAACTTCTCCGCCAAGCTCGACACCAAACTCAACCAGTCCCGCCTCTCCGCTGACGGTGACGCGCTCACGCTCGATGCAATGTCCACCGAGGCCCAGGGCATCCCTGGCCAGGTCAAAACCCACACCCGCCTCACCGCCCGCAACGACGGCGGCACGGTCAACGTCAGCAACACCGCCCTCACGGTCAACGGCGCCGACTCCGTCACCCTGTTCGTCTCCGCCGCGACCAACTACGTGAGTTGGAAAGACATCTCCGCCGACCCGGTCGCCCGCGCCAAAGCCTACCTCGCTCCCGCCGCGCAGAAGCCCTACGCCGCCCTCCGCGCCGCCCACATCGCCGATTACCAGAGCCTCTTCCGCCGCGTTTCACTCGACGTCGGCTCCGGCCCCGGCGGCGTGCTGCCCACCGATGAACGCGTGCGCCAGTTTCACGAAGGCCAGGACCCCGCGCTCGCGTCCCTGTTTTTTCAATACGGCCGCTACCTGCTCATCTCCTGCAGCCGCCCCGGCGGCCAGCCCGCGAATCTCCAGGGCATGTGGAACGACTCGGTCTCACCCGCGTGGGGAAGCAAATACACCATCAACATCAACATCCAGACGAACTACTGGGCCGCCGAGAGCGCCAACCTCTCCGAGTGCCACCTTCCGCTGCTCCAGATGGTCGAGGAGCTTCAGGAGTCCGGCGCCCGCACCGCCAAAGTCATGTATGACGCCGGCGGCTGGGTCGCCCACCACAACACCGACGGCTGGCGCGCGACCGCCCCCATTGATGGCAACGACGCCGGCATCCAGCCCATGGGCGGCGCCTGGCTCTGCACCCACCTATGGGAGCACTACCTCTTCACCCAAGACAAAACCTTCCTCGCCCGCGCCTACCCGGTGCTCAAGGGCTCAGCGCAGTTCTTCCTCGATACGCTGGTCGTCCATCCCAAATACGGCTACCTCGTCACCTGCCCGTCCAACTCGCCCGAACAAGGTGGCGTGGTCGCCGGTCCTACGATCGACAACGCCATCCTCCGCGACCTCTTCGCCTACACCGCGAGCGCCGCCGAGATCCTCGGCGTTGACCCCGAGTTCCGCGCCCGCGTGCTCGCCACCCGCGAAAAACTCGCCCCCTTCAAAATCGGACACTGGGGCCAGCTTCAGGAATGGCTCGAAGACACCGACGGCCCCAATAACCACCACCGCCACGTCTCGCACCTCTACGCCGTTTTCCCCAGCGGACAAATCTCCGAGAAAACCCCCGAACTCTTTAAGGCCGCCAAGGTCAGCCTCGAAGCCCGCGGCGACGCGGGCACCGGCTGGTCGCTCGCCTGGAAAATCAACTTCTGGGCCCGCCTCCTCGATGGCGATCACGCCTATAAGCTCCTCACCAATCTGCTCGGGCCTCCCGGCCACCTCGGCGCTGGTTTCGAGCAGGCCGGCGGCACCTACCCGAACCTCTTCGACGCCCACCCGCCATTTCAGATCGACGGCAATTTCGGTGCTGTCTCTGGCATGATCGAGATGCTGCTCCAATCCCACGCCGGCGAGATCGTCCTGCTCCCCGCATTGCCCAAAGCCTGGCCCGACGGCTCGGTGAAAGGCCTCCGCGCCCGCGGCGGTTTCCAAGTCGATCTCGCCTGGAAAAACGGCGCGCTCACCACTGCCAAAGTTTATAGTATCAATGGCACCAGTTGCACCATCCGCTCCGGCCAGACCGTCCGCCAGCTGACGCTCAAGCCCGGCGAATCCATCACCCTCGGCGCGCAGCTCCACTAAATCAGCGACACCCCAATCCCGTGAAAAGCTACCCCGTTCTCGCCCTGGCGACCCTCACCGTCGGTTTGGTCGCGTCCAACGCCGCCACGTCCGCGAGCGATCCGCGCATCGGTGATGTCGCCGCCCCCGTCATGCCCGCGGAGAAACTCGAACGTGCCCTCAACGGCACGTTCGCCTTCCCGCCGTCGCCCAAGGTCGAGTGGGCGCCCGACGACCGCGGTTTCGCCCGCGACCGCCTCTTCGGCGTGCCCGCTCCTGGCGTGCATCCGCGCATCCTTTTTTCGCCCGACGACCTGCCGCGCATCCGCGCCCGCTTCGCCGCCGACGCGGCTGGGATCAGCATGCTCGCCGCGCTGCGCGCCCAACTCGCCAACGGCATCGGCAAGCCCGGCACGTGGGAAGAGCAAAACTTTTCCGCACTCGCCGCCGGCGACCTTGATGCGTTCCGCGCCGCGTATAAGGAAAGCCCGCTCGACGACTCACCCCCGGGCTCCGGCTTTCGCACCAACATCCCGGGGCGTTTGTTTTCGACGCGCTGGGGTCCGCGCAATCCGCTCCTCGTCGCCATGGAGGTCCAGGCGCTGGTCGCTTTGATCGACGACGATGCCTTGGCCGGTCAACGCGCCGCCAAAGCGCTCGCCACCTATGCACGTTATCTCAGTCCGAAAGTGGACGCCGCCAACGCGCGCCCGCGCCGCGAATTTCACTGGGCGTCCACCCGCTACCTAGTGCCCAACGAAGTCGCCTACGGTTACGACTGGGCTTGGAAATGGATGACGCCCGTCCAGCGCGAGGAGCTGAGTTCCCTCATCGTGCGCGCCACCGTCGGCAAATACACGCTCGGCATGGATCTGCCCGCCCACTGGCGAAACTGGAACCACCTCGGCATGACCGAATCCTACGCCGCCTGCATGTTCGCCATCGAAGGCGAGCCAGGCGACGACCCGCGCGGGCGCGACCGTATCTTTGAGGTGTATCGCGACTACCTCAGTTACGGCATCGACAAGCTCGGCTTCGGCACCGAGGGCATCGGCTACCAGACGCTCGGCATCGGGCACCTCAGCTCGCCGCTCCTCGCCTTCGCCAACCGCGGACGGAATCTCTTCACGCATCCGCACTGGCGTCGTCACACCGAGTCTTGGCTCGTCCAGGCGATGCAGCCGTTCGGCGGCGCCTGGCAGTCCAACTCAGATCTGGGGAATTTTCCTCCCAGCCTCACGATGCTTGGCCTTCAAAAATATTTTTACCCCGACTCGGCCGGCATCGACTTCGTCCTGCGCAACCATCCTCTGATTCAAAACAAAGAGTGGATGAAAATCGCCGCCGACGCCAACGAGGCCCAATGGCTCACGTCTATCCTGCCTGGCGCGACCGACACCCGTGAACAGGCTCAGCGCGAAGCCGCCGCACTCGTCGGCGGCGGGCTCACCTTCCACGATCCCGAGCGCGGCTCACTCTACACTCGCACCGGCTGGGGCGTGGATGACCTCGTGCTTCATGTTGATTGCCGCATCGACACGACGTTCGCCACGCACGACCACGCGGATCGCGGGCAGTTTACGCTCGCCGCCCTCGGCCGCGCGTGGGCGTGCGACGGCTACCGCGACACCGAGTCGAAGTTCCACAACCTCGTCACCATCGACGGGCGAGGGCAGGGCTACTTCGCCACGCCCGGACGCTGGATCGCCGCCGAGGACACGTCCGAAAACACCACGGCCATCGTGGACGCCAAGTATTGCTGGGACTGGCAATGGACGAAATCGATGTTCAACGAATCGCGCGCCTCGCTCACCGGTCGCGCCCAGGATTGGGGCATCGAGTCCGCCGCGCGCCAGCAGTCCCGCATCCCGATCACTGCGTGGGAACCCGACCCCACGCCCTCGGTGGACGCCTACTACCGCGGCTTCGCCACCCATGAGCTCGGCGACCCGCGCATGTGGGACGACGAAGACGGCTGGCAGCTCCGCGCACCGTGGTATCCCGTGCAGAAAGCCTTCCGCACGGTCACGCTCGCGCGCGGCAAACATCCCTACGTGCTCGTGGTGGACGACATCCGCAAAGACGACGCCGAGCACCTCTACGAGTGGCGCATGAACATGCCGCCCGACATCGAGGCCGTATCCATCAACGGCGCCGACATCCTCCTCGGCGACCGCACCACCGCGCGCGCGCCGGCGGACAACAATTATGGTTTCCAAGGCAAGACCGACCTCGCGCCCGCCAAGGGTGATCGCCTGCTCCTCGTGCGCACGCTCAACCTCGGCGCGCCCGACCTGCCGACCTTCCAACCCACGCCGATGGTCGCGACCGTCGAATACAAAAAAACCGCCGACGAACACCAGTTCACAGGCCGCAGCATGGGCCTCGGCACCCAAGTCGTCATCGGCTCCCGCAGCATCGAACCCGCCTTCGTGATCCTGCTCTTCCCGCATCGCCAGGGCTACGAGCTACCCCAGACTGTATGGAACACCGACAAGACGCGCCTCACCGTGACTTGGAAGGATCAGAGCGACACCTACGCCGTGTCCGTCGCGCCCGAAGGCCGCCGCGTGTTCTCCAAACTTCCCTGAAGCCGCCACACCCCCCTTTCTCAAACTAGCAATTATTATGAAACTCATCCTCCCTATCAGCTTAGTTTCACTCGCCTCGCTTGTTCTGCCTTCCACCGTTCAAGCCCAAGATGGTTCGACCGGGCATGCCCGTGTTTATTATATCGCCAACAATCTCGAAGGCGCCGTGCCGGAAAAGCCGATACGTGAAGTGACCGAACCCCTCGTTGCGACCGAACCCAGCGTCGGGCGAATTGATATTAACACCGCCGAGCGTCACCAGACCATGACCGGCGTCGGTGCGGCCTTCAGCGAGATCGGCACCCTGGCGGTTGCGACGCTCCCCGCAGACCGGCAGCAGGCTTTGCTCCACGCGCTTTTCAAGCCCATGGACGGCGCGGGATTCTCCTTCTGCCGCCTACCCGTGGGTTCGAGCGATTTTGCCACCAGCGCCTACTCCTATGCCGAAACGCCCGACGATTATGAGATGAAGAATTTCAGTCTGGCGCGTGATGAAAAATCCATCATCCCCGTCGTGCTCGCCGCGCGTGTGGTCAATCCCGACCTGCAATTATTCGCCTCGCCGTGGAGTCCTCCGGGCTGGATGAAGGAGTCTGGGAAAATGGACGGCGGTGGCGGTAAAATCAAAGAGAGCAACCGGTTGCGCGACGAGGATCTGATATACAAAGCCTATGCGCTCTACTTTGAGAAATACCTCACCGGTTACCTCAAGCACGGGATTCCGATTGCCCGCCTTTGCCCGCAAAATGAGATGGATTGCAACCCCGGTTATCCCGGCTGCGTGATGGAGCCAGCGCAGACGATCAAGCTGGTCACCGAGTATCTCGCCCCGCGATTCAAGGCCTCAAACGTGGCCACCGAGATTTGGCCCGGAACCTTCCGCGAAAGCCCCAAAGCTCCTTGGGCCACGGAATGCATGAAGAACGAGGCGTTTCGGGCGGCCGCCACTGGTCTCGGCATCCAATACTACAACGGCCACCTCATCGAGGCCTTGGCCAAGGACTATCCCGGGTTGCGCTTCATGCACACCGAAGCCGACTGCCAAAATGGCAAAAACACCGCGCAGCAAGCCCGCCGCCGGATGGGTGAAATGCTCGGCAACTTTAACAGCGGCTGCGAAAACTACGCCTACTGGAACATGCTGCTCGATGAAAAGCAGAAGAGCGGCTGGGGCTGGGCGCAAAACTCCCTCGTCACTATCGACCGCGTCACGCACGAAATCCGCTACAACCCCGATTATCAGCCGGTCTGTCTCGTCAGCCGTTTCGTGCGTCCGGGCGACGTGCGCGTGACCGCCGCGTTTCACAATGCCAACGGCATTAAGTTTTCCACTCCGGTCGCGGCGTTTGGGAATGCACGGGGAGAAACGGTGATCCTCGCGCAAAATCAGAGCGACGCTCCGGTGGTTCTCGACCTGATCATGAATGGAACGCCCGGCAAACTCCTGCTACCGGCCAACGCGGATTGCGCCGCCGTGTTTCCGGCCCCCGGCGGAGACAAAAACAGCAAGACGTCTCCCGCTGACGCTCTGTAAGATAATCGACTGAGTCTACAAAATGAAATTCGGCCCTATTTTCGGTTTGTTAGTTTTGGCCCAACAATGGGCGCCCGCTGCCGTGCAGCTCA
>JANXRL010000045.1 GCA_025352985.1 Verrucomicrobiota bacterium | reverse complement strand
AGCGTGCCGTGGTCGATTTCGGCGGGGCCGGCGATGACGCAGAACTCCACGGGCAGGCCCGAATCGGCGCTCGCCACGAGCGGAAGCGGAGCGGCGTCCGTCTTTAGATCGGGCAGGGTGGCGAAGGTGATTTTTTGAGGCGCTCCGGCCTTGCGGGTGTCGGGCATTTTGAACGCCATCGCCTGCTCGGTGTAGGCGTAGTAGTCGTCGCCCGGATGCCACGCCATGACCATGAGCGAATTCCACGGACGCGAAAAATAAAAGCGGTCGGGCTTGATGCGGAACGTGTCCGGCCCGGTCTGCTTGCCGCTGCCGTGCCAGCCGCCGATGAGGCGAAACTGGATCGGGCCCGGCGCGTGGCCGAGCGTGCGTTTCACGGGGGAAGACATCTCGGGCGGGGTTTCCTTGACGAAATCTGCCGCGACTTTCGCCGTCATGCCGTCGCCAACGGGTTGGAAATCGACTCCTTCCAGCCAAGCGGATGGCTGCGGTTTTCCGTCCTGTAGAAAAGTTACCATTTGCAACGCTTTGCCCTTGTTCTTCGCGCCGTAGTTTTCGGTGGCGCGGGCCATCTCTTCGTCGAAGTGCCAGAGGGCGAGCGTCGGGTCGCCGCCGAACTGGGCATACGGCGCAGCCGGATAACGCGGAGCAGTCATGAAGGTGGGATCGGTCAGCCAGCCGGATTCCTGCGCGACGGAGTTGAGCACGACCGGCTGTCCTTCGGCGGGAGCGGTGGCGGGGATGCGGGTCTGCGCGGCCTTGCGGATAAACATCGCGATATAATCCGCCGTCTCCGCGCACCACCCGAAGTGCGTGATGCCCGGCTCGACGAGTTCGCTCACGAGGGGGTTGCGGCCGATGGCGCGTATTTCCAGCAGGGAACCACGCACCCAGCGCCAGTGGAATTCGGCGAGGCGGTCGGGAATACCCCAGGCTTCGTATTGGCCGGAAATATCGAGGACGGGCACGTCGTTGAGCGCGGTCGGGCCGTCGGCCTTGGTTTTTTTGGCGTAGGCGGGCGGGTGGATCGGGGCGGAGTGCAAGCCGATCACGCCGAAGCAGCGGTCGGGGTTCCAGTAAGCGGTGTTCCAGGCCCAGATCGCGCCGCCGCTGTGCCCGATGGTGAGGAGCGGGGCGCCGGCGATCTCAGAGTAGCCTGAGGTTTCCGCGAGATCGCCGAGGATTTTTTGCAACGTATCCGCGCCTTTGCCCTTGTCGTCGTAGTCGCCAACGCAGGCTGGCACGATAAGCACGATGCCCAGGTTTTCCTTGGCGCAGGCCGCGCGGATCGCGGGGTCTTCCAACGCGACCGCTTCTAGGATCACCTGCTGGCCTATGACGAGTCCGCGCACCCGTTCGCAGCCCGGAGGAATCCACAGGAAGGCGCGCCCGATGGCATCGCCGCGTTTGGCCCCGGTCTCGGCGGAAAACTGCCAGACGGCAGCGCGTGCAGGGGTGATCAGCGCGAGTAAAAAAAAGCAGGCGACTTTTATCCAAATAGGACGGTTATTGAATGTCGCGTTGCGGAAAATGGAGCTGGGGGTAGTCACAAACGGTGGGGGTTAAGCTGCCGAAAGCGGGCTGGAGTATCGCCTCGCGATATAGCCTGCAGAACAGGTAAAGAAACAGCTGCTGAGCTTTTCAAATCGAGATGAAAGGGGAACAATATAATGAGAAAACGGCCGATTTTTTCGGCCTCTCAATCTTTTGCACGGTCGATTCATTATTGTGCGGAAATCGCATGGCGGGAAGATATGTTTTTTGTGAATTGAATCCGTTTGGCTGCGCGCCACGCCTACAAATAAAGTTAATTCTCAAACCCCAAAGCCATGAACACCCATTATCGCTGGAGAATCTGCCTGCTGTTGTTTTTCGCGACGACGATTAATTACGTGGATCGGCAGATTCTGTCGTTGCTTAAGCCGCTGCTCGACGAGCAGCTTGGTTGGACGAGCACGCAGTTCGGACTGCTGAATTCGGCGTTTCAGGCGGCCTATGGTGTGAGTCTTTTTTTCTTCGGATGGTTCATCGACCGCTACGGCACGAAGATCGGCTATGCGGTGTCGATCACGCTGTGGAGTCTGGCGGCGATCGGGCACGCGTTTGTTTTTTCGATCGGGGGATTTTTGGTCGCGCGGCTGGCGCTGGGACTCGGCGAGGGCGGCAATTTCCCCGCCGCAATCAAGGCAACCGCGCAGTGGTTTCCGCGTCGGCAGCGGGCGCTGGCGACGAGCTTGTTCAACTCGGGCGCGAACGTGGGCGCGATCATCGCCCCGGCGGTGGTGCCGTGGATTGCGCTCACGCTGGGCTGGCATTGGGCGTTCGTTTTTGCGGGCGTGGCGGGTTTCATCTGGGTGGTTTTTTGGTGGAAGTTTTTCAAGCAGCCCCGCGAGTCGGCGGGAGTCTCGACCGCCGAGCTGGACTTCATCGAATCGGATCGCGATGTGGAGGCGCCCGGAGCGAAATTTGCCTGGGGCGCCCTGTTGCGTCACCGCCAGACCTGGTCGTTTATCGTGGCGAAATTCCTGACCGATCCGGTGTGGTGGTTTTTTCTGATCTGGCTTCCGGATTTTTTCAAAAAAACGCGCGGACTCGACATCAAGAACAGTTGGACGCTGCTGGTGACGATCTACGCCATCGTGACGGTGTTGAGCATCGCAGGCGGCTGGTTCACGGGCTTCCTGACCGGTCGCGGATGGACGGTCACGCGCGCGCGGCGGACGGGGCTGTTCATCTTTGCGCTGATGGTCGTGCCGATCTGCATCGCAACGCGGGTGGGGGACTGGACGGCGGTGATCCTGATCGGGCTCGCGGGGGCCGCGCACCAGGCGTGGTCGGCCAATCTTTACACCACGGTTTCGGATATGTTTCCCAAGGGCGCGGTGGGCACCGTAATCGGGCTGGGCGGTGCGGCGGGCTCGATGGGTGGCATGATTTTCCCAATCGTGGCCGGAATGGTTTTGGATCGCTCGGCCAACGGCTACCCGATCCTCTTCGGGTTTTGCAGCGGCGCTTATCTGCTGGCGCTGGGGTTGCAGCGCATTCTGGCGCCTACCTTTGAGCCGGTGCGCATGGACGCTGCCACGATCTAGATGCTCTCCGTGGAGGATAAACCGTCTCGGTGCGCTGCAGCGTTTTGTTGTTCAAAATTTTGGATCACGCCTTCCATGAGTGGTCGTCCCAACGCATTGAGTCCTTTATAAAGTCGGAGGTAAATTGGCCACGAAATGATACTTTCCGGATCCGATTTTATAGACGGCCGCGTGGGCTTCCATGCGTAGAAACTTAACCCCATCTGCTTTCGCCGCAGGCTGACCGGATTCGGTTACGGCAGCGGGGTCTTTGGCGGGCACAAAAACCGTCGCGGTGGTGTTGGCGGGGATGGTTACATCCATCGTCAGGGTGCTTCCTTCGCGCTTCCAGTCGCTGATGATGCGGCCACGAATGGAGTCGTAGCGGGTGTTGGCCCAGCCAAGACCGTCGCGAATTACCGGTGCGATTTGAATTTTTTTGTAACCCGGGGCGTCAGGTTGGATGCCGCCTATCATGCCGTATAAGTATTCTCCGACCGCGCCGAAGGAGTAATGATTGAGGGAGTTCATACCGCCTCTGGCGTTTTTTCCGTTCCACGCACTCCAACGCTCCCAGATCGTGGTGGCACCCACGGTCACTGGATAGAGCCAAGAAGGCGAAGTTTTGGTCATGAGCGCCTCATAAGCCGCGTCATCCAGCCCCGCGAGATGGAGGGCCGGCAACAATCGTGGCGTGCCGATGAAACCTGTGCGCGGATGCCATTGAAACTTGCGCATTTCCTCCAGGAACCGGGCGGTCATGGCTTCCCTCATCGGTCCAGGCACGAGCCCCATAGTGAAGGCCAGCGCAAAGCCGCTCTGGCTGCTCTTTTTAATGCTGCCGTCCGCCCCGATATAGGCCGAGGCAAAGGCCGCGCCTATTTTCCCGGCTCGCTCCCGGAACTCGGCCGCGTCGCCCGTCTCCCCGATTGCCTCAGCCATCTCCGCCATCAACTGAAAGTCGAACGCGGCAAAGGCCGTGCCCAGGACTTCTTTGTCGGCACCGCCCCCGGTGCTCAACCAGTCACCATTGCCTATTTTTCCGGTGAAAAGGTCGTCCTTACTATTCAACGCCAGGTATTTCATATTCCGTTTCATGGCCGCGTAATGTTCACGGATCACGTGAGTGTCGCCATAGGTCCGGTAAATTTCATACGGGCAGATAATACCGCCGTCTGACCAACCCACATTCGGACCGTCGCCCGGACCAAAGGTGGGGGCATGGTCAGCAAAATGTCCGTCTGGCATTTGCGCGTCTTCGCAGACATCGACGAGCCATTTGTTGAAAAAGGCGGCGACATCCATGTTGAAAACGGCGGTTCGCATGAAGAAGTTGGCGTCGCCGGTGTAGCCGCAACGTTCGTTGCGCTGCGGGCAATCGGTCGGCACTCCCCGATAGTTGCCTCGTTGTGACCAGAGGATGTTTTTCGCCAGCCGGTTTACCAGCGGTTCGGAGCAGGTGAACGTGCCAACCTCCGGACAGTCGCTGTTCACCACCACCCCAGTCAGGCTGTTCAAATCCGGTTTTTCAGTGAGACCGCGCACCTCGACATATTGGAAACCATGGTAGGTGAAACGCGGTTCGTAGGTTTCCACTTGGTCGGTGCGGAAAGTATAGCGGTCTAACTGAATTTGGTGCCGGGAGACGACCAGCAGATTCCCCAGGAATACCGTTCCGTCCGCGTTGCGCATTTCCCCGTATTGCAACTCCACGGTTTGCCTGGTCTTGCCGCGGAAGCTGAAGCGGCACCAGCCAACCATGTTCTGATCGAACTCGAAGACGAAGACGCCCGGTTTAACTTCGCTTACGGCGACCGGCTTGAGCTCGCGGGTTTTGCGAATCGGCTCGTTACGCTGGGCAACCAACCGTCCGACTTTCAAATCAGCGTCGGCAACTTTAGCCGGAGTCCAGGCCGCATCATCAAAGCCCGGGTTATCCCAGCCCGGCATTTCCTTCGTCGCGTCATAGGTTTCGCCCTCGTAGATGCCGGAAAAACGCAGCGGACCGTCTACCGTGCCACGCCAGCTGGCGTCGGTTACCACCCGTTGGCGGGTTCCGTCCGTGAACTCGATTTCAAGCTGTGACTGCAAATACGGTTCGGCGCCATACATGGATTTAAGTTCCTTTTTCCAATGCTGCCAACCTCCGCAATACCAGCCGTTGCCCAAGATGGCCCCCAAGATATTTTGCCCTGAGCGCATCAGCTCGGTCACATCATAAGTCTGGACCTGCACATGCTTGAAATAATTGGTCCACTCGGGGGCGAGCATCTGATCGCCCACCCTTTGGCCATTCAGCCGCAGTTCATAAAGACCAAGAGCCGTGGCATAGACTGTGGCTCTGCGAATGGAATGATCCACCGTGAAGGACTTCCGCAAATAACGCGGAGATGCCCACGGTTTCGGTGTGTCGTTTAGCCCGATCCATTTGGCCTGCCAGTCTTCCTGATGGAGCAAGCCCATGCTCCAAAAGCCAGGCTTGCTCCAGTCGGATAGGTTTCCGTCCTTGTCCCAAATCCTGACTTTCCAATAGCTGCGCATTTGGGACTCCAATGCTTGGCCGGTATATTCAATTTGGTTTTGTTCATCTGACCGGACCTTGCCGCTATCCCAGAGATCGCCCTTGTTTACGGCTAACTGCTCCGGAGTCGAAGCCGCCAGAATCTGATACGCGGTCTGCCTTTCAGCCCGTCGGTCGGAACGGATGATCCAGCCTAGGCGCGGCTTTAGTGCGTCGATGCCGCGCGGATCCGTGCGATATTCGCAACGAAGCTGCTCCACGATCGCGGCCTGCGAGGTGGGGGCCGGCAGACTTTTGAAACCTTTCTCCATGATTGCGGCACCGGAATCATGACAGAACAGCGCGATGACAAGCAGGGTTTGGATTTTCATAGCGGGCGAGCGACGCGCAGCGTGGTTAACAAATTGAATCAGGACCGGGGAGGAACGGTCGGGGTGGAACTGAGATCCCGGCATGAGGTGGTTTTGACCTCGGCGTCTTCGCTTGCGAGCCACGGGCGGGCGTCGGGCTTACGCAGGTTGACGGTGACGTTTTCGAAGACGACTCCGTCGGCGTGGCGCACGTAGAAGGCCCAGCCCGGCGGATTGCCGAACAAGTTGGACTGAGGGTAGTCGGTTTCTTTTTCGCCGGGAGCCTTCTTCGGCATGCTTGAAAGGCCGCCGGGCATCTCGAAGTAGCAATCTCTGATGATAACATCCTTCACGCGCATACCGAGGATGCCGCTGATGGTGCTTGAGCCCCGGGTGCGCGTGTGGGTGCCGAGCGCACGCACGCGCTCGATGGTGACGCCGGAGAGACTGGCCGCCGGCAGTCCGGTGGTGGAAGAATTGACGTGCCGACGTGCGAGACGGATGAAGATCGGCTGGCCGGTGTTCATGAGGTCGAGTCCGCGGACAAGAACGTCGCTTACGGATGAACCGTCCACCGACTCGATACACAGGCCTCCGTATTGGGCGGAGAGAACGGTGTTGTTAAGAATGCGCAGTCCCGAGATCGGGCCGGTGGTGGCGGTGCCGAGCTTGATGGCGTTGGCGCGGCGGCAGAGGATGGTGTTGTTTTCGACGAGGATATTTTGGAGTCCTGGGCTGCCGTGGCTTTTCAGGCAGATGCTGTCGTCCTCGGAATCGATGGTGCAGTTGCGGATGATCACGTCGCGGGAGTCGCAGATGTCCATGCCGTCGAGGTTTTCATAGACGGGCGGGGCGAGCACGGTGAGGTGGTCGATCAGGAGGTTTTGGCACTCGCTGTAAACCTGCGTCCACATGCGCGGGTTTTTGAGGGTGAGGTTGCGCACGGTCACGTCCTTGCTGCTGAAGATGCGCAGGAGGGACGGACGCAGCCATTCGCGTCCGGTCATCTTGACGAACTTGCCCTGACCGTCGATGACGCCGTCGCCGTCGAGCACGAGGTGGTCGGCGC
>JANXRL010000044.1 GCA_025352985.1 Verrucomicrobiota bacterium | reverse complement strand
GCCTGTTTCACCATCACGTTGCCGGTGTAGTTGTGCGTGAGGACGAGGACCTTCTTCGATTTCTTGACGATGGCGCGCAGCTTGACCGCCTCGGCCAGATCGAAGGTCGCGGGTTTGTCGAGGACGACGTTGAAGCCCGTCTCGAGAAACAGTTTCGCGGGCGGGAAGTGCTGGTGGTTGGGCGTGACGATGACGACGAAGTCGAGGCGCTGGCCCATGGGCTTTTTCGATTCGGCCTCGGCCATTTCGAGGTAGGAGCCGTAAACGCGGGAGGCGTCGAGGAAGAGGTCTTCGCCGGAGGCCTTGGAGCGGGCGGCGTCCGAGGAGAAGGCGCCGGCGACGAGTTCGGCCTGGCCGTCCATTTGCGCGGCGATGCGGTGGACGGCGCCGATGAAGGCGCCGCGACCGCCGCCGATCATGCCGTAGCGGAGTTTGCGAGAGGGGGTCATCGGAGTTTTTTTCTGCGGCTTGCGCAGATGGACGCGGATAAATTTAGGGTTGATCCGCGGCATCCGCGTTATCTGCGGAGAGGATGGTTGCTTATTGGTTTTTCTTGTCGAAGGCGGCATCGAAGGCGAGGCCGCTTGAGGGAAAATCGACCTTGCGGATGAAGGCGGCGGCTTCGGTGGCGCCGTGGACGCGGTCCATGCGGATGTCTTCCCATTCGACGGAGAGCGGGCCGCGGTAGCCGACGTCGTTGAGAGCGACGATGATGTCCTCAAACTTGATGTCGCCGTGGCCGAGGGAGCGGAAATCCCATTGGCGGCGCGAGTCGCCGAAAGAGGTGTGTCCGCCGAAGACGCCGACGGTGCCGTCGCCGTGGCCCCACCAGACGTCCTTCATGTGGGCGTGGTAGATGCGGCTGCCGAATTCGCGGATGAACTTAACGTAGTCCACGCCTTGGTAGCCGAGGTGGGAGGGGTCGTAGTTGAAGCCGAAACGCTTGTGGCCTTTCACGGCGGCGACGGCGCGGTGGGCGGAAGCGATGTCGAAGGCGATCTCGGTGGGGTGAACCTCAAGGGCGAAGTTCACGTCGGCCTTGTCGAAGGCTTCGAGGATGGGGCCGAAACGTTTGCCGAAGTCGGCGAAGCCGGCGTCCCAGTAGGCTTGGGAGGTGGGGGGGAAGGCGTAAATCGAGTGCCAGATGGAGGAGCCGGTGAAGCCGTTGACGACGGCGGGGAAGTCGTCGTGTTTGCCGCGGCCGGGCTTCACGTCGAAGAAGGCGCGGGCGGCGCGGGCGGTGGTGATGAGGAGGCGGGCGGCGCGTTTGCGGACGCCCTCGGGGTCGCCGTCGCCCCAGACGGAAGGCGGGAGGATGGCCTTGTGGCGTTCGTCGATGAGATCGCAGACGGCCTGGCCGACGAGGTGGCTGGAAATCGCGCAGCAGGTGAGGCCGTGGCTTTTGAGGAGGGCCCATTTGTCGTGGACGTATTTTTTGGACGAGGCGGCGGCCTCGACGTCGAAGTGGTCGCCCCAGCAGGCGAGTTCGAGGCCGTCGTAGCCCATCTTTCTGGCGAGGGGGGCGAGTTTTTCGAGGGGGAGATCGGCCCATTGGCCGGTGAACAGGGTGACGGGGCGGGACATGGGATAGCGGGGTTGGAAGGTGGGATTCTAGGAGCGGAGACAGGCTTAGTTGTAGAGCCAATACTTGCGGCTTTGCGTTTGGTAAATCGTATCTTTTGCGCGCCAGTCGGCGAGGAAGGTGTCGAGGTTGACGCGGGCACCGTCGCGTTTGAGGGCGTTCCACCATGCGGTGGAGCCGACGTGGATGTTGAAGCTGCGGGCGTCCTTCTCGTTGAGCTTGGCAAACGGGTTGGGCGGATCGTAGCGGCAGGCGAGGCGCATGAGGGCGAAGCTCAGCTCAGTGGGGTTCCAAGCGTCCCAGTTGGTGACATCGACATAGACGCCTTCTTTGGGTTTTCCGGCCGGATCGGGCGCGGTGATCTTGCGGTAGGATAGCCCGGAGATGCGGAGGGCGTTAAGGTCTTGGATGAGCTTGTCGGCGGTGACGTTTTTGAAGCTCAAACCGCGGAACGGGTAACTGGCGCCGATGCCGTGCTTGAAGCCGCTGAACTCGCAGCCGAGGCCGACCATGGCGTAGCCGACGACGGCGTTGAAATCGCGGACGAGGGGGGAGGTGGGCGTGAACTTGAGGCCGGTCTCGGGCCAGCGCATGGAGCGTTTCCAGCCGCGCATGGGGACGATGGTGAGGCGGCCCTTGGCGCGCACGTTGTCGGGGATTTGGAGGACGCCGGGGGCGGTGGCGGCCATGCGGGCGAGTTCGCCCATGGTGAGGCCGTGGACGTAGGGGATGCGAAAGGCGCCCACGCCGCTCATCCATTCGCGGTCGAGGGAGGGGCCGTCCACCTTGTAGCCGCCGAGGGGATTGGGGCGGTCGAGGACGATGACCTCGACGTTGTTGGCGAAGCAGGCCTCCATCGTGTAGCGCATGACGACGTTGAACGTGTAGGAGCGCACGCCGATGTCCTGAAGGTCGATGACGACCGCGTCGAGGCCCTTGAGCTGGGCCGGAGCGGGGGAACGGTTTTTCCCGAAGAGCGAGTAAACGGGGAGCCCGGTGCGTTTGTCGGTGGAGTTGTCGATGTTCACCGAGGCCTTCACGTCGCCGTAGAGGCCGTGTTCGGGGGAGAATAGGGCGATGAGCTTGGTGTTCGGGGCGCGACGCAGAACGTCTATGGTGCTTTCGCCGCGACGGTTGATACCGGCGGCGTGGGTGAGCAGGCCGATGCGTTTGCCGGCGACGGCCTTGAAGCCGGTGGCTTCGAGCGCGTCGATGCCGAGCATGACGGGAAATTCGCGGTCGGTGGAGGACGTTTGCAAGCGCGGGGCCGCCACGGCGGCGGGCGGTGGCGGCTGAGGAGGCGGCACCGGCTTGGGATGCGATTTGCAGCCGGAGATACCGAGGAGTCCCGCGAGAAAGACGCACAAGACGGTCGGGAAAATGGGGCGGGCGTAACCAAGCAACATCGCGCTTACATTGGGTTTGCGAGGGGTGCCGTCCAGTCGGAAGCAGCGGGTGGCGTGAACTTTTCGGACGAAGCTGGAAGCGGTGCGGCTCAGGCTGGGCCTACGTAGGCGAAGCGCGGCACGGTGCGGCCGTCGATCTCCACGGTTTCGAGGAACATGGCGCGCGGGCGCACCCACAGGCCGTGGTCGCCGTAAAGCAAGCGGTAGGTGACGAGTTCCTCCTCGGTCTCGGAGTGGCGGGCGACGCCGAGGACGAGGTATTCCTGGCCCTTGTAGTGGCGATAACGACCGGGGAGCGGACCGGCGGGGTGGACGGGGATCGGCGGGACGGACATGCGCGGAAGTCTCGGCGTTGGACGGCGGGCGTAAAACAAAAAAACGCGAAGACCGGAGTCTTCGCGCCTTCGACGGCGAATGGGAAATACGGCACCCGGAGGACGCCGTCCAACTTGAGGTGTTTAGAACGCGGAGCCGTTGGCCTTGGTGCCGCATAGGGCGACTTCGAGGCCGAGGTTGGCGGCGAGCTGGGCCTTGGTGTAGAGCGCGAGGTCGGCTTCCTTGGCGCTGTTGGCGTAAACGACCTGGATGTGGTTGCTCTTGTGGCGGGCCATCATCTGGTCGCGGGAAACGCCATACGTCACGGCGTGCATGATCGGCCATTGCACGGTAGTCTCTTTCCAGCGGCGGTCGGTCTCGGCCTGGGGCAACGCGATGACCTTGGCGCGGCCGAGGTCCATCTTGAGCTTGCCGTCTTCCACGAAGACGCGGCTCCAGACGATTTCGCCCACCTTGGCGATGCCACGGAGCGTGCCGCCTCCGAGACGGAAATACATCGAAGGCTGGCGGAGCGAGTCGCTGCCCGCCCAACCGCCGACGTGGTGCGCCGGAGGAGCGCTGCCGGAGATGAGGAACACCCAGACGTATTCGTCGGTGGTGCCACTCTCGTCGTAGGCGCCCCAACGGAGATCGTGGAGGGTGTTTTCGACGGGCTGGCCGAGGGCCTTGTGGACGCGGTAGGTGAAGAGGCCGTCGAGGCCGGCGCATTCGTCCACCTCGTTGAAGTGCGGGATCGGTTCGCCGGCGCGGATGATTTTGCCCTGCGCGTTTTTGACGGGCGGACGGTCGGAGTTGTTGAGCGTGCCTTCGACGAGATCGGAGGCGGGGAGGAGGTCCTTGAGGCCCTGCTGATACTGGATGCCGATGGTTTCGGCGCCGAATTCGTCGGCGATGCGGACGGCGGCGATGTAGGTTTTGCACTGCCAGAGGACCTGCGCCTCGGTGAGCTCGGTGGCCTCGTCTTTGCCGAAGTGGAACTTGAGGCCCTTCTTCTTATACCAGGCGAACACGGCCTGGGCGTCCTCGTCGGAGACTTGGGTCGCGCCGTAGTAGAGGGCGGACTGGGAGAGGCGCTCTTTGTAAACGCCGGTCTGGAAGAGGAGTTCGTCGGGGATGATGGCGTTATACATGCCCATGCAGCCTTCGTCGAAGACGCCCATGATGGACTTTTTCACGCGGAGCTCCTCGGCAAGCTTCTTGGCGAGGGCCTTGGCCTTGGGGGGGACGACGGCCTTGGCGAGGGCCTTGACGTGGGTGATCTTGTGCTTTGTCACGCCGGTCTTCAGCCAGGTAGCGAGGCTGGAGAGGAAGTAGGCGTCGTCGAAGTTGTCGCTCCAGAGCGTGGAGTATTTCACGCCGGCCTTGGCGAGGGAGCCGTTGAGGTTCAACATGCCTACGAGGCCGGGCCAGGTGCCGGACCAGTTGGCGACGGTGAGGATGGGACCGCGGTGCGAGATGAGGCCGTGGAGGATGTGGTGGGAGTATTGCCAGACGGCCTCGGCGACGACGATCGGCGCGTCGGGGTCGATCGTGGCGAACACCTCCATGCCTTCCTTCTGGGAGGAGATGAAGCCGTGCTTCACATCGGCCTTGTAGCCGTGGGCGCGGACGAGCTTGTAGCCGAGGGTGGCGACGGTCGTGGTGAGCGTCTTTTCCATCTCCTGCTGGGCGGCCCAGCAGACGGCGTTGGCGGTGTGGCGGAGGTCGCCGTTGGCGATGAGGACGATGGTTTTCTTGGAGGATTTAGCCATGGAGATAAGGGTTTGATTTTGGACAGTCCTAGAAATAATCGGCGCAGGCCGGATTTCTGGGGAAGGCCCACTATACTCTCGATAACGCGGCCTTAGAATGGATAAATGACGGACAAGCATGGATAAAGTCGGCTCCAGTTCACCGGTTGAGTTGATCTCGAAGCAGGTCACGGGCACGCGCCATTTTTTCCTCAGTCTGGCACCGGCAAAGGCGGCGCGGCTGGCGGTGGCGCTGGGCGGGCGCGAGCGGTGCAACCCCGATTACGAAATCCGCCGCGGAGCGTATTCGTATCCCTACCATGTGCTCGAATACGTGGCGGAAGGCGCGGGGACAGTCGAACTGGACGGCGCGAGCCACGAGCTGCGTCCGGGCAGTGTTTTCGCCTACGGCCCGGCCACGCGGTGCGCGATGCGGACCGATCCGCAGCGGCCGATGCTGAAGTATTTCATCTGTTTCACCGGCACGTCGGTCGTGCGGAGACTGCGCGGGACATTGGTCGCGCCGGGGCGCGTGCCGACCTTGGCGGCGCACGCGGAGATCCGCAGCGTTTTCGAGGACGTGATGCGCGAGGGGCAGCGCACGGGGGAGCTGGCGCAGGCGATCTGCGCACAGTTGTTCGAGGTGCTGCTATTGAAGATCGAGGATGCCGCGCAGGTGGGAGCGCACGGCGATCCGGCGCAGGAAAACTTCCAGCGTTGCAAGGCCCTCATCGACGCGGAGGCGGAGCGGCTGCACACGCTGCGCGAGATCGCGGCGGAGGCGGGGCTGGAGGAGTCGAGCGTGTGCCGGCTGTTCCGGCGGTTTCAAGGGACGAGCCCCTACCAATATCTGCTGCGACGGAAGATGAACCTTGCGGCGGCGTTTTTGGTGGAGAGCGGCGGGCTGGTGAAGGAGGCGGCGCAGCGGGTGGGTTTCGCCGACCCGTATCATTTTTCACGCTGCTTCAAGGCGGTGCACGGCGTGTCACCGAAGGAACTCCAGCGGCACGGCCGGCGGGCATAAAAAAACGGGCGGGACGCGCATCATTGCGCGTCCCGCCCGTTTGAAGGCCGGTTACATTGACTTCGGCTCGACGGATTCCTCGACCGTGAGGAGCGAGACGACCTGGGTTACGCCGTCGGTGTCGAGGGCGAGGGCCACGGCACGACCGATGAGCTCGCGGGACTTGACGGTGCCGGAGAGCGAGACGATGCCTTTGTCCGCATCGACGTTAATCTTGAAGGCGGACAGGTCGGCGGCGGCGAGGAGCTTGCCGTTGATGACGGTCACGATGCGGGCGTCGCCGATGATTTCGCCGGATTTTTCACCGGCGGTGACGGACTTCTCGCGGACAACGCGGCCGGACTTTTCGAGGTCGGATTTGATGTCACCAGGGGTGAGTTTCCATTCAACGATTTTGGCGGCGACGGCGTCCTTGGCGTCGATCGCGGCGGTCTTGACGTCGGAGGCGACTTTTACTGCGGTGTCTTTCACCTTTTCGGCGGTGTCACCGGCCTTTTGGGTGAGGGTGGCCGAGTCGCTTTTGGCTGATTTATCGGAGCAGCCGGAGGCGAGCAGGGCGGTGAGGGAGAGAGCGAGAATCAATGGATTTTTCATAGTTGGAGGGAGGGTTGGCCCTAATGGACAGCATTCACGGGAATCGGTTCATTTGGGCAAGGTTGATCGAAAGCTGCATGACATAAGTAAGAAATGTTATACCTGAGCCGAAGACTCCCATAGGCTTTGACTGAAAGACGATGGAAGTCGCATCTGAACTTCGCGGTTTCCGCCGGGCGGAGTTACCTTTCTCTGCCTGAATTTCCACCCGTTTTCACCACCATGTCCAGCCATCCCAAACCATTTCCCTCGTCCTCGTTCCAACCCGATTTTCAAATGGCTCCTCCGGCGAGATCAAAGGGCGAGCAGCTGCTCAACCGGGCGATTCCCGCCGACGCGCGCATGGTGCTGAAGCGCGACGGGGCGAGGGCGAAGTTTGACCTGAATAAAATCACCCGCGCCATCGCGCTGGCGTTTCATGAGGTGCGCACGGACAATGCGTTCAATCCCTACCGCGACGACATGCTCGCCTGCTTCGGCCTGGACAGCGACGCGTTCATCGAGGTGACGAAGATCGCCGCAGGCGTTTCGCAGATGCTGGAGCTCTACTACCGCGACGGAAAACATCCCTCCATCGACCAGGTGCAGGACGGCGTGGAAAAGACGATCGCCGCCTCGGGTCACTGGGATGTCGCCCGCGCCTTCATGCTCTACCGTGCCCTGCACGCGGAACGCCGCCTCGCACACTACGAGGAGAACGGCCTCGCCGACTACATCTCGATGGCGAAATACGCGCGCTACCAGCCGGACCTTGGCCGACGGGAAGTCTTCGCCGAGGGCGTCGAGCGCGTGCGCGACATGCACCTCGCGTTTTTCACATCGAAGCGCGATTTGAAGGCCCCCGCCGCCCTGTCGGCCGACGTAAGCACGCTCGCCGGCGTCAACGCGGACCTGCTCGCGACTCTCTGCGGCGCGAGCCTTGACCGGATGATCCACGAGGCGTTTGCGCAGGTCGCCGCGAAGAAAATCCTGCCGAGCATGCGCTCGATGCAGTTTGGCGGAGAAGCGATCCTCAAGAACCATAGCCGCATGTTCAACTGCAGCTTCTCCAACGTGGACCGCACGGCTTTCTTCCGGGAATATTTTTTTCTTCTACTGAGCGGCTGCGGTGTGGGTTTCTCCGTTCAGAAGCACCACATCGCGCTCCTGCCGCCGCTGCCCAAGCGCGAGGCCGACCACGACCTCCCGGTCTGGCACTATGACATCGCGGACACGATCGAGGGCTGGGCCGACGCACTCGACGCCTTGTTCAAGTCCTTCTACGACGGCAAAAAAATCGAGTTCAACTATTCCTCCATCCGTCCGCGAGGCGCCTCGCTTCGCACCTCGGGCGGCAAGGCGCCCGGCCACCTGCCGCTCAAGAAATCGCTTCACCGGGTCGAGCACATTCTCGAGCAGGCGACGGGCCGCGGGCTGCGCCCCATCGAGGTTTACGACATCAACATGTTCATCGCGAAGGCCGTGCTCGCGGGCGGCATCCGCCGCTCGGCCACGATCTGCCTTTTCTCGCCCGACGACGAGGAGATGATGAACGCGAAGACCGGCAACTGGTTCGACAAGCACCCGCAGCGCTCCGCCTCCAACAACTCCGCCGTGCTCAACCGCGGAGAGAAAAACGCCGAGCATTTCCGAAAACTTTTTAAGGCCCAAAAGGAGTTTGGCGAGCCGGGCTTCTACTTTTGCGACCATCCCGAAGCGGGCTGCAACCCGTGCGCGGAGATCAGCCTCATGCCGGTCGTGGACTGGGAGCTTTCGGGCGAGGAGCTTTCGCGCCTTTTCAGCGAGGGCTACAAAGGCGAGCTGCCCGGTATGACCCGCCTGTCCGGCTTCCAGCATTGCAATCTCACCACGATCAACGGCGGCGCCGCGACCACCGCGAAGGATTTTCACGCGGCGTGCATTCATGCGACGGTCATCGGCACCCTTCAGGCGGCCTACACCGACATGAAGTATCTGGGGCCCGTTACGAAGCTCATCAACGAGCACGACGCGCTGCTCGGCGTTTCCATCTGCGGATTCATGGATAACCCCCGCGTGCTCTTCGATCCCGAGGTGCTCCGTCAGGGCGCGGCGCTGTGCCGTGCGACCAACAAACTCGTCGCCAAGCTCATCGGCATCCGGCCCGCCGCGCGACTCACGACGACGAAACCCGAGGGCACCGCCTCGCTACTGCTCAACGCCGCCTCTGGCATCCACCCGCACCACGCCCGCCGCTATTTCCGCCGCGTGCAGGCCAACCGCAAGGAGCCGATCTACACGTTTTTCAAGTCCGTCAACCCGCAGATGACCGCCGTCTCCGTTTATAACCCCGACACCGACGACGTGATCTCCTTCCCCGTCGAGGCGCCCAAGCACGCCATCCTTCGCAAGGACATCAACGCGCGCCAATTTCTCGAACTTGTGAAGCTTGTGCAGCTCAACTGGGTCGTGCCCGGCGGCGACCCCGCGACACGTTCGCCCGGTCTGCATCACAACGTCTCCAACACCTGCACCGTGCGCCCCGAAGAATGGGACGAGGTGCAGGAATTCATCTGGGCCAACCGCGAATTTTTCACCGGCATCTCGCTTCTCCAGGACGCGGGCGACAAGGCCTATCTCCAAGCACCTCGCGAGGAAGTTTCCACCGAGGCCGACGTCGGCGCATGGAACGCCCTGCGCCCGCTCAAGGCGGAC
The DNA here is from genome assembly GCA_025352985.1 of Verrucomicrobiota bacterium. Taxonomy (GTDB): domain Bacteria; phylum Verrucomicrobiota; class Verrucomicrobiia; order Opitutales; family Opitutaceae; genus Rariglobus. Next base: position 22,617 of record JANXRL010000044.1, on the reverse strand, counting down.
TACACGAAGATGCGCGAGGCGACCGACGAGACCGCCTTGAAAGAACACATCGCGTGCGCCGGCGGCGCGTGCGAGCTCCCCTGACGATTCCCCGGTGGCGGACTTGAAAATGCCTCGCCCGCGGCGTGTGCGACCGGCACGCTCGCCGGCTGATGATCTTCACCTGCCAACCCGGATTCGTGGACCTGCTCGCCGGCGAACTCGCCGCTCACGGCTACACGCCGATTGAGCAGGGCGCGGGCTGGGTGCGCGCGGAAAAAACCGGAGACCGGAAACCAGAGACCGGCAACACGGAGGCAGAGCTGCCCGATCTTTGTTTTCCGCAGATGGTGCTGCTTGATCCGGTCGAGATCACCGGCGACTCGGTCAACGCGCTCGCGGCCAGGATCACGGAGCAATTTTTGACGACGGCGAAGACCGAGCGTTTCGAGGGCGAGTGGCCGTTTCTCTTCGAGGAGGCCGCCGAACTCGACGGGCTTGGTCGTCGCGTGAAGGGCGTGGAGAAGATGGTGCAGGAAAACCTCAAGAAACGCATGTCCCGCGTGTCCCGGCTCGCGGTGGCCGACAAGCCGCGCGGCGTGGCGCGGTTGCGCGGGCTTTATGTGTTCTTCGTGGATTTCAAGCGGGCCTACGTCGCCCGCGAAGCGATCTTCGGCGGGCAACGCCGCATGGCCGACGACGAGCAGGCGCCGTCGCGTTCGTATCTGAAAATCGAAGAGGCCTACATCGTGCTCGGCCGCGAACCGGGGTTTGAGGAAACCGTGGCCGACCTCGGTGCCGCGCCCGGCGGCTGGAGCTACAGCGCCTCCAAGCGCGGCGCGAAGATCGTTGCGGTGGACAACGGCCCGCTCAAGGGCGGCGCGTATAATAACTACAAGATCGAGCACCGCATGGAGGACGCGTTCGCGTTCCGCCCGGCGCCGGGGCAGGTATTCGACTGGATGTTTTGCGACCTAGTGGAGGAGCCGCATCACGTCCTGGAAAATCTCATCGCGCCCTGGTTGGAGGGAAAATGGTGCCGCCGCTTCGTGGTGATCTTGAAGTTCGGGCGCGTCGATCCGCTGGCGTTGCTCAAGCAGGTCCGTGCGCTGGAGTCGGTGTTCTCGCGATGCGCAACCAACGTGCGCGTGCGCCACCTCTACCATGACCGCGAGGAGTTCACCATCGTCGGCGAGGTGCTGGCATGAGCGGCAACCCGCGCGAGATCAACCTGTGCGGGCTGGTGGCGGTGCGTTCGCGTTTCGAGCGCGAGCCGGCGTCGATCAAGCGGCTGTTTTTTGACGAGGCGACCGGCCGCAAGGTCGGCGCGATCTGCAAGGCGCTCGCCGCCGCGCGCAAAGTCTATCGCTGCGTGCCTCCGGCGGAGTTGGAGAAGATCGCGGGCAGCATCCACCACGGTGGCATCGTCGCGGTGATCGATGCGCCCAAGCTCCGTGCGCCCGACACGGTGACCATCGGGAAATGGGCGACCACGCGCACGCCGCTCGTGCTGCTCGACCGCATCGGCAATGCGCACAATCTCGGCGCCATCGCGCGCACGGCGGCGTTTTTCGGCGTGGAGCACATCATTATCCCCGCGCATCCGCAGGCGGCACTGCCGGGCGAGGCGGCGTATCGCGTGTCGGAAGGCGGCCTGGAGCAGGTCGAAGTGTGGCGCACGCCGGATTTGGCGAAGCTTATACGGGACCTCGCGGCGGCGGGCTACGATGTGGCGGGCGCGGCGGCGCGCGGCGGAAAACCCGTTGCCCTCGCCGGACCGTCGAGGCCGGTGGCGGTGGTGCTGGGCAACGAAGAGCATGGCCTCGCGCCCGACGTTGAGAAAGCCTGCACGCGCCTGGTGACGATCCCCGGCAGCGGCCGCGTGGAGTCGCTCAACGTGTCGGTGGCCGGCGCCGTGTTGATCTACGCGCTGCTGGCAAAGCGAGGCTGACGGCGGACGGGCCAGTCGCAATCTTCCCAGAACTCCAGGTCGGCGCTTACGTTCATCACCACGAGATGGCCGAGGGTTTTGGGGTGTTCGCCGCTGCGGTGAACCGCCCCCTCTCTGCGGGAGACGGATACACTCCCTTTGGGAAAGCCTGAATCTGTCGTTCGGTGGCCTGGGTTTCGGGGAGGGTGGTGCCGCGTGTGATTTTTAGACGCAGTTTATGAAAACAAATTTACGGGCGGGTTTACATTTGGGGAAACATCCGGCTAGCTTCTGCCCTTCGCAGTAAATTTTACGGCGAGCCCACTCCCACTCATTCCGCCCGGTCACGCGGGCACTGTCACGCTTCACGAGTTTCACATGAAAAACTGGACCGTTCGCCAACGCATCGTCTGGAGTTTCGGCGCCGTTATCGCGCTGATGATTATCATGGGCGCCTTTGCCTTCATGCGCCTTGCCACTATCGAGCGGGAAACCGCCGATGTGCAGAAGGACTCGGTGCCGGGGTTGTATTACAGCGGTCAGATCATGGTCGACTGGCTCAACATCTTTTCGTTCACCGAACATCATGTTCTCACCGCCGACCCCGCGGAAAAGCTGAAGATAGCGGCGCAGCTCGACACCTCCTGGGGCGATTTGGATAAATCGGTCAAAACGTTCGAGGGAACGATCACCACCGAGAAAGACCGGCAGTTGCTCGATGTTTTTAAGAACCTGCGCGGATCGTATGCCCGTCTTCAGGATGAAATCCTAAAGCTGAGCAACGGTCAGGACAGCAAGGCCGCCTCCGCCTTCGTAGGCGATCAGCTTGAGCGGGAATTTATCAAGGTTCAGGTGTCCATCCAGGCGCTGTTGGACAACAACAAGACCGATACCGACAGCTCGACCGCGTTGATCGTCCATACGGTCGGCGCCGCGAAGATCGGACTGCTCGTCGTCCTGGTGGTCGCGCTGTTGCTGGCGATCGTCAGCGGTTATTTTCTCGTGCAGGCCATCAACCAGCCGCTGATCCGCCTCGTCGGCATCACCGACGCGATGCGGCAGGCCGATTTTACGCGGCGCGTGCAACTGGATCGTCGGGACGAGTTTGCCACGCTGGGCGACGGCTTCAACCGCATGGCCGACGACCTCACCGCCCTCGTCGGGCAGGTGCAGCAATCCGGCATCCAGGTAAACACCTCCGTGAACGAGATCGCGGCGACCGCGAAGGAGCAGCAGGCGACCGCGAGTGAAATCGCCGCGACGACGACGGAGATCGGCGCTACCTCGAAGGAAATTTCCGCCACGTCGAAAGAACTGGTGAAGACTATGAAGGAGGTGTCCACGGTGGCCGAGCAGTCCGCCACGCTGGCGGGCAGCGGCCAGGCCGGCCTCTCGCGCATGGAAGACACCATGCGCCATGTCATGGAGGCTGCGGGAGGCATCAACGCGAAGCTCGCGGTGCTGAACGAGAAGGCGGGCAACATCAACCAGGTGGTAACCACGATCACGAAGGTGGCTGACCAGACGAACCTCCTCTCGCTCAACGCCGCGATCGAGGCCGAGAAGGCCGGCGAATACGGGCGCGGCTTCGCGGTCGTCGCCACGGAGATCCGCCGCCTCGCCGACCAGACTGCCGTGGCCACCTACGACATCGAGCAGATGGTGAAGGAAATGCAGTCGGCCGTCTCCGCCGGTGTCATGGGCATGGACAAGTTTTCCGAGGAGGTCCGGCGCGGGATGCAGGAGGTTCAGCAGGTCGGCGGCCAGCTCGCGCAGATCATCCAGCAGGTGCAGGCGCTCGCCCCGCGGGTCGAGTCGGTCAACGAGGGCATGCAGGCGCAGGCCACCGGCGCGGAGCAGATCAGCCAGGCGCTTACCCAGCTCAGCGAGGCCGCGCAACAGACCGTGGAATCGCTCCGCCAATCCGGCCTCGCCATCGACGAACTCAACAAGGTTTCCAGCGGCCTCCGCAACGGCATCTCGCGCTTCAAACTCAAGGTCTAAACACCGCGCGGCTCCTCACGCCGAACACCACCCCACCCATGAAAAACATCGGACTGAAAACACGGCTCATCGTCGTGATCGGCTTTCTCGCCCTGCTCGTGATCGGCGTCGGCCTGCTCGGCTACAAAGGGCTCGCCGAGGGCGAAAAGGCCTTGCAGTCGACCTACGAGGACCAAGTGCTGCCGCTGATCGAGCTGAAGACCGTTTACGATAGCTATGCCGTGGCGGTGGTCGACGTCTGCCACAAGATCGACAGCGGTGCCCTGCCGTGGGCCGAGGGAGCCAAAGTTGCCGCCGCCGCCCGAGACCGCGCCGATGTCGCCTGGAAAAATTTCCAGGACACAAACCATGACGCCGAAGAGAAAAGCCTGCTCAACGAGGCGCTGCCGCTGGCCAAGGCGCTCGATTTTTCGCTCAACAAGCTCACGGAAATTCTCAAGAAAGAGGACCGCGACCAGTTGAAGGCCTTCGTGACGACCGAGCTTTACGCCGCGGTGGATCCGTATTGCGGGAAGCTCGACGAGCTGTCCCACACCCAGGTCAAGGAGGTCGCGGCCAATATCGCTGCGGCTGAGCGGAGCAACCGCACCATGAGCCTTGTGCTGCTCGCCAGCATCATCGTGGCCGTCGCCCTCGCCGGCCTGCTCGGCTTCAGCCTCGTCCGCATGGCCGGTGACCTGATCGTGCTGGTCGCGCAGGTGCAGAAATCGGGCGTGCAGGTGAACACTTCCATAAACGAGATCGCCGCCACGGCGAAGGAGCAGCAGGCGACGGCGAGCGAGATCGCGGCGACGACGACGGAGATCGGCGCGACCTCCCGGGAAATCTCCGCCACCTCGAAGGAACTGGTGAAGACGATGGGCGAGGTCTCCACCGTGGCCGAGCAGTCCGCTACGCTGGCGGGCAGCGGCCAGGCCGGCCTCTCGCGCATGGAGGAAACGATGCGCCAGATCATGTCCGCCGCCGGCGCGATCAATGCGAAGCTCGCGGTGCTGAACGAGAAGGCGGGCAACATCAACCAGGTGGTGACCACGATCACCAAGGTCGCCGACCAGACGAACCTGCTCTCGCTCAACGCCGCGATCGAGGCCGAGAAGGCCGGCGAATACGGGCGCGGCTTCGCCGTCGTAGCGACGGAGATCCGCCGCCTTGCCGACCAGACCGCCGTGGCGACCTACGACATCGAGCAGATGGTGAAGGAAATGCTTTCGGCCGTCTCCGCCGGCGTGATGGGCATGGACAAATTTTCCGAGGAGGTGCGGCGCGGGGTGGACGAGGTCCGGCAGGTCGGCGGCCAGCTGGCGCAAATCATCCAGCATGTGCAGACGATGACGCCGCGCTTCGAAAGCGTTAACGAGGGCATGCAGGCCCAGGCGACCGGGGCGCAGCAGATCAGCGAAGCGCTCGGCCAGCTCAGCGAGGCGGCGCAGCAGACCGTCGAGTCATTGCGGCAGTCCGGCCTCGCCATCGAGCAGTTGAACGAGACGGCCCGCGGCCTCAAGGCGGGCGTCGAAAGCATCCAGCTCTGAGCACGACCGCGATGCTGTTCATTCTCTTCCAGCTCGGCGGCGATTGTTACGCGCTCGACGCCGCGCAGGTGGCCGAGGTGCTGCCGCTCGTGCAGGTGAAAAAAATCCCGCGCGCGCCGGTGGGCGTGGCCGGTGTGTTCACCTATCATGGCGCCCCCGTTCCAGTGCTCGACCTGAGTGAACTCGCGCTCGGCCGACCCGCGCGCGAGCGGCTGAGCACGCGCTTGCTGCTCGTGTATTATCCCGACGGTGCGGGCGGCCGGCGGCTGCTCGGGCTGATTGCGGAAAAGGCGACGGAGACGATGCGCCGCGAGCCGGGGGATTTCACGGCCTCTGGCGTGAGGGGCGATGGCGCGCCCTACCTCGGTCCGGTCGTCGACGATGTGCGCGGGCTCATTCAATGGGTCGAGGTGGGGAAACTTCTGCCCGCTACCGTGAGCGAGGCGTTGTTCCGCCAGGCGGAGGAGGAGAACGCCGGATGATCGCCGCATTCGAAGTCCTGCTCAAGCAGACGATGGGGCTGGATGCCGCCTCGATCGGGACCTCGGCGATCGAGCGCGCGGTGCAGCAGCGGCTCGTCGCGTGCGGCTTGAAAGACGAAGAGGCCTATCTCGAACGCGTGCGCGCCTCCGCCGACGAGGTGCAGGAGCTGATTGAGGCCGTCATCGTGCCGGAGACGTGGTTTTTCCGCGACCGCGAGGCGTTCGCCGCGCTGGCGCGCATGGTTTACGAGGAGTGGCTGCTCACGCGGCCGGAGGGCGTGTTTCGCGTGCTGAGCCTGCCCTGCTCCACGGGCGAGGAGCCGTATTCCATGGCGATGGCGCTGCTGGACGCGGGGTTTCCGGCGGATCGTTTTCGCATCGACGCGCTTGATATCAGCGCGCGCTCGCTGGCTCATGCCCGCCGCGCGGTGTTCGGCCGGAATTCTTTCCGCGGGGGCGATCTGGATTTTCGAGCGCGGCACTTCGCGCCGGCAGGCTCCGGCTGGCAGCTCGCCGAGGCGGTGCGCAAACAGGTGGAGTTCCATCAAGGCAACCTCCTCGACCCCGGTCTCAATCCCGGCGCGGCCGCTTACGATGTCGTTTTCTGCCGCAATCTCCTGATCTACTTCGACCGGGCCACGCAGGACCGCGCCATCGCCGCACTCGTGAGGTTTCTCGCCCTTAAGGGATGGTTGTTTGTCGGCCCTGCGGAGACCGGACTGCTGCTTAGCCACGGATTTTCGTCGGTGAAGGTGCCGCTGGCTTTTGCGTTTCGCCGGGCCGAAGCGCCACCGGCCGAGCCGCCGGCTGTGAAGAACCCCGTGGCGTTTCGCCGGCCGCCGCCGTCGCCGCGGGTGGTGCCGCCGATGCCTTTCAGCTCGGTCGTCCTGAGGACGCCCGCCGCCCTGATTCCCTCCGACCTGCCAACGGGCATCGAACAGGCCATGCGGCTCGCCGACCAGGGGCGGCTCGTCGAGGCGGCGAAGACATGCGAGGAGCACCTGCGCGCGCAAGGTCCCTCGGCGCAGGCGTTTTTTGTGATGGGTCTGGTGCGCGACGCCTCGGGAGGCCACGCGGACGCGGCCGAGTTTTACCGCAAGGCGCTTTATCTCGACCCGCAGCATCACGAGGCGCTGGTCCAACTCGCGCTTTTGCTGGAAGGGCAGGGTAACAAGTCCGGCGCGAAGGTGCTGGCCGACCGCGCGCGGCGAATCGAACAAAAGACCGTGAAGTAACATGAGCAACGACACCGCCACCCCCTTCACCCGAGCCGGGCTCAACGACTGCTGGAACAAGATCGGCGTGCATGGCGACGGCTCGTGTCCGGAGCTGGAGCGCCACGTCCACTGCCGTAACTGCCCGGTTTACTCCGCCTCCGCCGCGAAGCTGCTCGACGCCGAGCTGCCCGCCGGGCACCTCGCCGAATGGACGGGCCATTTCGCGGCTGCGCCCCGGGTCGAGGAGGCGGGCACGCGGTCGGTCGTGATTTTCCGCATCGGCGCCGAGTGGCTGGCGCTGCCGGCCACGGTGTTCGACGAGGTGGCCACGTTGCGCGCGGTGCACACGCTGCCGCACCGGCGCGGCGGCGTCGTGCTCGGCCTCGCCAACGTGCGCGGCACGCTGCTCGTGTGCGTGTCGCTGGGTGAAGTGCTCGGCCTCGAAATGACCGCCGTCCCCGGGAGGGGCAACGAGCAGGCCGGGCATCGCCGCCTTCTGGTCATCAGCCGCGAAGGTAGCCGCCTCGTGTTTCCCGCGGACGAAATCCACGGCATCCACCGTTGCCAGCCGCGCGAGTTGAAGGAAGTGCCGGCCACCGTCGCCAAGGCCACCGCCACCTACACGAAGGCCGTGCTCGCCTGGCGCGGCAGGACCGTCGGCTGCCTGGACGACCAACTGCTTTTCTACACGCTGAACCGGAGCCTTTCATGAGCGAAGACCTGAGTAATTTCTCGATGTTCGATCTCTTCCGCGTGGAAGTGGAGAACCAGTCCCGGGTGCTGACCGACAGCCTGCTCGCGCTTGAGCGGAATCCCGTCGCCGCCGCCCAGCTTGAGGAGGCCATGCGCGCGGCGCATTCGCTCAAGGGTGCGGCGCGCATCGTAGGTATCGACGCCGGCGTGAACGTCTCTCACGCGATGGAGGACTGCTTCGTCGCCGCGCAACAGGGCCGGCTCACGCTCCACCAGACGCGCATCGACCTGCTGCTGCGCGGCGTGGATCTGCTCGGGCGCATCGCACAGACGCCCGAGGCCGAGGCCGCGCAATGGGCCGGCGACAAGAATATGGAAATCGACGCCTTCCTCGCCGACCTCGCCCACGCGCCCGACGAGGCGGCGGCGAAACCCGCCCCCGAGCGCGACGAGTCCAAGGCGGCCGCCCAGGAATCGCCCGCGGCAGAGGGACGGGGAACGCAGGATCGCGTCCTGCGCGTGACGGCGGACAACCTGAACCACTTGCTCGCGCTGGCCAGCGAGTCGCTCGTGGAGTCGCGCTGGCTGAAGCCCTTCGCCGAATCGCTCCTGCGGCTCAAGCGCCTGCATTACGACTTGGGCCGCACGCTCGACGGTCTGCGCGAGGCCACCTCCGGGCACGCCCTCGGGGAGACGGCTGCGGCGGCGCAAGCCGAGGCGCAGCGCCGCGTGCTGGAGTGCCACCAGTTTCTTTCACAACGGCTGGTCGAGCTGGAGATGTTCGACCGGCGCTCCACCAATCTCGCGCACCGGCTCTACGACGAGGCGCTGGCGGTGCGGATGCGTCCGTTTGGCGACGGCGTCCAGGGTTTCCCCCGCATGGTGCGTGACGTGGGCCGCTCGCTCGGCAAGCAGGTGCGGCTCGAAATCGTCGGGGAAACCACGCAGGTGGACCGCGATATTTTGGAAAAACTGGAGGCGCCGCTCGGGCATCTGTTGCGCAACGCGACCGACCACGGCGTGGAGCCGTCCGACCGCCGCATCGCCGCCGGGAAACCGGCCGAGGGCATCGTGCGACTTGAGGCCCGGCACAGCGCCGGCACGCTGCAAATCATCGTGTCCGACGATGGGCAGGGCATCGACCTGGACCGGTTGCGCGCCAAAATCGTCACGCGCAAACTGACCAACGCCGAGACTGCGCAAAAACTGAGCGAGGCGGAGCTCCTGGAGTTTTTGTTCCTGCCTGGGTTTTCGATGAAGGAGACCGTCACGGAAATCTCCGGGCGCGGCGTCGGCCTCGACGTCGTGCAGACGATGGTGAAACAGGTGCGGGGCACGGTGCGCGTGACCGCGCAGGCGGGGAAGGGGACGCGGTTCCAGTTGCAGCTGCCGCTCACGCTTTCGGTGGTGCGCACGCTGCTCGTGGACATCGGCGGCGAGCCCTACGCGTTCCCGCTCGCCTACATCGTGCGCACCTTAAGGCTGGCAAAGGGCAAGATCGAGACACTCGAAGGCCGGGAGCACTTCGACTTCGAGGGGCGGCGCACCGGTCTGGTCTCCGCGCATCAGGTGCTGGACGGCGCCGAGTCCAAGCTGGCGATGGAGGAACTGCCCGTGATCGTGATTGGGGATCAGGGCGGCACTTACGCGCTGGTGGTGGATCGTTTTCTGGGCGAGCGCGAACTGGTCGTGCAGCCGCTCGATCCGCGCCTCGGGAAAATCAAGGACATCGCGGCGGCCGGTCTCATGGAGGACGGCGCGCCGGTGCTCATTGTGGACGTCGAGGATGTGGTGCGCTCGGTCGAGAAACTGATTTCCGGCGGCCGACTCAGCAAGGTTCGCGACGCCGCGCTTGCGGGCGATGTGAAGGCGAGCAAGCGCGTGCTGGTGGTGGACGACTCGCTCACGGTGCGCGAGCTGGAGCGCAAGCTTCTCGCCGGCCGCGGCTACGACGTGGAAATCGCGGTGGACGGTATGGATGGCTGGAACGCGGTGCGCACCGGGCGGTTCGACCTCATCATAACCGACATCGACATGCCGCGCATGGACGGCATCGAGCTCGTCACCCTCATCAAGAAGGACCCTGGCACCAAGTCGCTGCCCGTGATGATCGTCTCCTACAAGGACCGCGAGGAGGACCGCCGACGCGGACTCGACGCCGGTGCGGATTATTATCTTACGAAAGGGAGCTTCCACGACGAGACGCTGCTCCAGGCGGTGGTGGATCTCATCGGGGAGGCCGACGCATGAGAATCGGCATCGTCAACGACCTGCCGATCGCCGTGGAGGCGCTCAAACGCGCGCTGGCTTTGAAGCCGCGCCATCACATCGCGTGGGTGGCTAAAAACGGCGCCGAGGCGGTGGAGCTCTGCGCGAAGGACACGCCCGACCTGGTGCTGATGGATCTGCTCATGCCGGTGATGGACGGCATCGAGGCCACCCGCCGGATCATGGCCGGTTCCCCCTGCGCGATCCTCGTCGTCACTGTGAGCGTGGGGGCGAACGCCTGGCGGGTGTTCGAGGCAATGGGCCACGGCGCGCTCGACGCGGTGGACACGCCCGCGCTGGGCACGGGCAACCCCCGGGAGAGCGCCGCGCCGTTGCTCGCGAAAATAGACATCATTGAAAGACTGGTGGTGGATCGTGGCGGCGGGGCGTCCCCGGCGGGACCGGCCGAGACCGCGTCCTCGGCTGGGCTGCAAAACCGGCTGCTTGCCATAGGCGCGTCCGCCGGCGGGCCGGCGGCGGTTGCGAAGGTGTTGTCCGGCCTGCCCAAGGATTTCCCGGCGGCGGTCGTCGTGGTGCAGCACGTGGACGAGCAGTTCGCCGCCGGCATGGCCGAGTGGCTGTCCCGCGACTGCAAGCTGCCCGTGCGCGTGGCCAAGGAAGGCGAGCGCCCGGCCGCCGGCGTGGTGCTGCTTGCCGCCACCAACGACCATCTCACGCTACTCCCCGGCGGGGAACTCGCCTACACGCCCGACCCTCGCGAATATGTTTACCGGCCGTCGGTGGATGTCTTTTTCCAAAGCGTAACCCGGCATTGGACGGGCGGGGTGGTCGGCGTGCTGCTCACCGGTATGGGCCGCGACGGCGCGGTGGGGCTTAAAGCGCTTCGCAACCAGGGCCGCCATACCATTGCCCAGGACCAGGCCACGAGCGCAGTTTACGGGATGCCGAAGGCCGCCGCCACGCTCGGGGCCGCGGTAGAAATCCTGCCGCTCGACCAAATCGCCCCGCACCTGCTCGCGGCGTTCGGCCGGAAACAATGATTTTTCAAGCGAGACCCGAAAAAAGGAGATAATAAAATGACTACCCTGCCCTCGAACAACTACGACGTGATGGTGCTGTTGGTAGACGACCAGGCGATGGTCGGCGAGGCCATCCGCCGCGCCCTGGCCAACCAGCCGAACATAGACTTTCACTTTTGCTCGGTTCCCGGCGACGCGATCAAGGTCGCGGAGCAGATCAGACCTGCGGTGATCCTCCAGGATCTCGTGATGCCCGGCGTGGACGGCCTCACGCTCGTGCGCCAGTATCGCGCCAACCCCGCGACCAAAGACATCCCCATCATCGTGCTCTCCACGAAAGAAGAGCCTGCCGTGAAGGGCGAGGCCTTCGCCGCCGGGGCCAACGACTATCTCGTCAAGCTCCCCGACAAGATCGAACTCATCGCCCGCATTCGCCACCACTCGAAAGCCTACCTGAACCAGCTCCAGCGCGACGCCGCCTACCGCGCGCTACGTGAAAGCCAGCAGCAGCTCGTGGACAGCAACACCGCCCTGATCTCGCTCAACCAGAAACTGGAGGAGGCGACGCGTGCGAAGTCGGAGTTTCTCGCCAACATGAGTCACGAGATCCGCACGCCCATGAACGGTGTGATCGGTATGACCACACTGCTCCTCGACACGCCGCTCAACGCCGAGCAGCGCGACTTCGTGGAGATTATCCGCAGCTCGGGCGACAGCCTGCTCACGATCATCAACGACGTTCTCGATTTCTCGAAGATCGAGTCGGGCAAGATTGAGCTCGAAACCCATCCCTACGGACTGCGCCAGTGCGTGGAGGAGGCGCTCGAGCTGCTCGCGCCGAAGGCCGCGGAGAAGGGCCTCGATCTCGTTGCGTCTATCGAGCCCTCGGTGCCGCCGTTCGTCGTGGGCGATGTCACGCGTCTGCGGCAGGTGATCGTCAATCTCGTGGGTAACGCGGTGAAATTCACCTCTCAGGGCGAGGTGGTGGTTTCCGTTTCGGCCCGGGCCGGCGACAGACCGGGAGAACTCGGCCTGCATTTCGCGGTGTCCGACACGGGCATCGGCATCCCACGCGAAAAGCAGGACCGGTTGTTCCAGTCGTTCAGCCAGGTGGACAGCTCGACGACGCGCGAATTCGGCGGGACCGGCCTCGGGCTCGCGATCAGCAAGCGCCTGACCGAACTCATGGGCGGAACCATGTCGGTGGAGAGCGAGCCGGGAAAAGGCTCGACGTTTCATTTCAACATCAAGGTCCGGCCCGGGGCGGACGAAGCCCCCGCCTGGGCGCACGGCGCGGCGGCGTTGCGCGGCAAACGCATGTTGGTGCTCGAAGATAATGCGATGCAGCGCCGCGTTCTGGGCCAGTTTGCGCAGATGTGGGGTTTTGAACTGGTCGAGGCCGCAAGCGTGGCGGCAGCCGAGGCCACGCTGGGGGCGCCGGGCCGAAGCTTCGATTTGCTGTTGGTCGATTACGATCTGCCGGGCGAAGAGGGCAGGGTGCTGGTCTCCCGTCTGCGCGCGTTGCCGGGTGCGGCGGGGGCGAAGATGCTTTTGTTGTCCGCCCGCCGGCTGCGGGCGAGCGGGGACCAGCTGCCGGATGTCCACGGTTACGTTGGAAAACCGATTCGGCCGGCGTCACTCTTGGAGGCCTTGGTGCGGGCCGTCACCGGCGCGTCGCAACAGGAAAAACGCGCCGCGGCCGCCTCGCCCTTCGCGGCGGAGGGACGGTCGCTGGCGGAGCGTTTGCCGCTCCGGCTGTTGGTGGCCGACGACAATGCCGTCAACCAGAAGGTGGCTCTCATGATGCTCAAGCGCCTCGGATACAATGGCGATGCCGTGGGCAACGGGGTGGAGGTGTTGCGGGCGCTCGAGACAAAAATCTACGACATCATCCTGCTCGACGTGCAAATGCCGGAGATGGACGGCTGCGAGGCGGCGCGGCGCATTTGCGTGAAATGGACCGCGCTGGAGCATGAGCGCCCGCGCATGGTGGCGATGACGGGCAACGCCATGCAGGGTGATCGCGAGCGGTGCCTTGCCGCCGGCATGGACGACTACATTTCCAAGCCGGTGAGGGTTGAAGAGCTCAAGGCCGCGCTGGAACGCTGGGGAGTGCGCGTTCGGTCGCAGCGCTAGTGGGGTGAATATTTTCGGAGACATGAAACGCCCCCTGCCTCTAAAACTTTCAAAACGAGGGAAAGGTTTTTCAAAGCGATTTTCCGCCTGTGGTCTAAAAAATTCCCGTCACCAGGGAAGAAAAGCCACTTTTGACTGCACCTGTCCAACAAGGGCCAAATGTTAAAATGGCGGAGAGGGAGGGATTCGAACCCTCGGTAGGTTGCCCTACACACGCTTTCCAAGCGAGCGCATTCGACCACTCTGCCACCTCTCCGGAAGTGCTCGGTCGGCCACCTTGCGGTGACGCGTCCGTCGGGCGAAGGGGCTTAAGAAGAGGTGTCATCTTGCATCGGTCAATCGTGAAAATCCGCTGTCTGGCCTTACACCTGCTGACATATTTTCTGATACCTCTATACTTTCCTTAAAAGCGCTTGCGCGACCCGGCTCCAATGCTACGGTGCGTTTTTTACTAATTCATTCGACGATTTATAACCATGGTTACTGCTAACACCGAGCTGGCTTACAACACGAAGATCGAGGGCGACATCGTGGTCACCAAGGCCGACGCTGTGATCAACTGGCTCCGCAGCTCCTCCGTGTGGCCGATGCCCATGGGCCTTGCCTGTTGCGCTATCGAGCTGATGGGCGCCGCCGCCGCCCGTTTCGACATCGCCCGCTTTGGCGCCGAGGTCTTCCGGTTTTCCCCACGCCAGGCCGACTGCATGATCGTCGCCGGCACCGTTACCTACAAGATGGCCCCGCATGTCCGCCGCATCTACGACCAGATGGCCGAGCCGAAGTGGGTCATCGCCATGGGCGCTTGTGCTAGCTCGGGCGGCATGTATCGCAGCTACGCCACTCTTCAAGGTGTGGACCAGATCGTGCCGGTTGATGTTTATATCAGCGGTTGTCCCCCTCGTCCGGAAGCCTTGCTCGACGCCCTTATCAAACTTCAGTCCAAGATCGGCGCCGAGCGGTCCGCCAAGACCCTTTTCGCCTCCGCCTAACGCTTCGAGCCACCCGCCGCCACTTTTCCATGACCGCGACCGCAGACGTCACCGCAGCCCTTCAGTCCAAATTCTCCCAGGTCACCCCGCGTCCGAGCGGCGACCATCCCGCCATCAACCTGCCTGCTTCCGAGGTGTTGGCCGTGCTGAAATACCTGCGCGACGAACTAGCCTACGATTTCCTCGTGGACATCACGGCGGTTGACTGGGGTGTCGAAGCCACGCCTCGCTTTACGGTTATCTGGCACCTGCTTTCGACGACGGATCACCAGTATGTTCGACTCGCGATGGATTGTGCCAGCAACTCCGAGCCAGTGGCCCCCACCGCGACCGGCCTTTGGCCGGCGGCCAACTGGCATGAGCGCGAGACTTACGATCTTCTCGGAGTCAAATTTGCCGAGCATCCCGATCTGCGCCGTATTTTAATGTGGGACGGTTATCCTTACCACCCGTTGCGCAAGGACTTCCCTCTGGCCGGCATCGAGGTGCCTTTGCCCGACATCGAAGTCGCTGACCTGACCGGAGCCTCCGCCAAGCCTGCGCCCATGATGGGCGGACCGTTCGTCGCCTCGACCGGCGAGATGAATCTCACCGATGCCGAGCCGCGCGCCAAGGACGAGAGCTGGACCGAGTTCAGGGAGAAACCCGCGTCCGAATAACCCGCTTCAGCGCACTTTTCATTTAAGCCCACAGCCCACTTTCCGATGGCCACCGAATTTGCATTTCCCGACAACGCCGCCAAAACCGAGGGCGCCGCGCAGGAGTTCCAGACCGAGAAGATGTCGCTCGCGATGGGTCCTTCCCATCCGTCCACGCACGGCGTGCTCCGTCTTTCCCTCGAGCTCGACGGTGAGATCGTGACCAGCTGCGACCCTGTGCTCGGCTACCTGCATCGTGGTGACGAGAAGATCGCCGAGAACATGACCTACAACCAATTCGTGCCCTACACGGACCGGTTGGACTACCTCGCTCCTCTGGCTAACAACGTCGCCTACGCACTCGCAGTTGAAAAACTCGCTAAGCTTGAGGTGCCTGCCCGCTGTCAGGCCATCCGCGTCATCGTCAGCGAACTCGCACGTGTTTCCGCCCATCTGCTTGGTCTCGGTGCCTACGGCATCGACGTCGGCGCATGGTCCGTATTCCTCTACGCCTTTGAGGAGCGCGAAAAGCTCTACAAGCTCTTCGAGGAACTCACCGGCGCGCGTTTTACCACCAGCTACACCCGCATCGGAGGCGTCGCCCGCGACGTGCCCGAAGGCTGGACTGGCCGCGTCGAGGCGTTCTGCGACCAATTCCTGCCCATCCTCGAAGAAATTCTTTCGCTCCTCACGCGGAACAAGATTTTCCAGGACCGCACCGTCGACGTCGGCATCATCTCCAAGGCTGATGCCATCGCCTACGGCCTCACCGGGCCGAATCTCCGCGGCTCCGGCGTCGGTCTCGACCTGCGTAAGGACCGCCCTTACTCCGGCTACGACCAGTATGAGTTCGACGTGCCCGTCGGCTCGAAGGGCGACTGTTACGACCGCTACCTCTGCCGTGGCGAGGAGATGCGCCAGTCCGTCCGCATCATCCGCCAGGCGATCAAAAAATTCCCCTCCGGCGCCTGGTATAATGAGGAGGCGAAGAAGATTTTCGCTCCGCAGAAGGCCAAGGTGCTCTCGTCGATGGAAGAGTTGATCAACAACTTTATGATCGTGACCGAGGGCCCGCAGATGCCGGCCGGCGAGGTCTATTTCGAAGCCGAGGTTCCGAAGGGCCTGCTCGGTTTCTTCATCGAGAGCAAGGGCGGCGGCGTGCCCTACCGCATGAAGATCCGCAGCCCCTCCTTCTGCAATCTCTCCATCCTTCCCAAAGTCTGCCAAGGCAACCTCGTCTCCGACGTCGTCTCCATCCTTGGCTCGCTCGACTTCGTCATGGGCGAGTGCGACCGCTAAACCTTTTCTGCATCGATGAATCTCCAGCCCGAAACTCTCAAGCGTGTTGACGAAGTCATCACGCACTACCCGGTCAAGCGCAGCGCCACGCTGCCGCTGCTGCATCTCGTGCAGGAGGACGCCGGCCACATCTCCGACGAGGCCGTCGCTTGGATCGCGCAGAAGCTCGAACTCGAGCCCATCAACGTGCTCGAAGTCGTGACGTTCTACCCGATGTTCCGCCGCACACCCATCGGCCGCCGCCATATCAAGGTCTGCCGCACGCTGTCCTGCGCCCTCGTCGGCGGCTACAAGACCTGCGAAACCTTCGAGAAGGAATTCGATACCCACGTCGGCATTAACCATATCTCGCCCGACGGCGAGGTGACCGTCGAATTCGTCGAGTGCCTCGCCTCCTGCGGCACCGCGCCGGTCGTCCTTATCGACGATGTTCTCCACGAGAAAGTTGACGCCACGAAAGCCAAGGCGCTTTCCGCCCAGATTAAGACCGAGGCCGCTGCCCGGAAATCCTAATTCGTAAATCTCAAACTGTAAATTTCCCGATGTCCGCTCCCGCTCAAAAACGCATCATTTTCCAGCACATCGACGAGCCCGGCTACACCAACGACCTCGCGTGTTACCTCAAGCACGGCGGTTACGAGGTGATGAAACGCGCCTTCGCGCGCCAGCCCCAAGAGCTCATCGACGAGGTCAAGAAATCTGGCCTGCGCGGTCGGGGCGGCGCGGGTTTCCCCTGCGGCGTGAAGTGGGGTCTTGTTGACCGCAAGAGCGGCAAGCCGATCTACCTCATCGTCAATGCCGATGAGTCCGAGCCCGGCACCTTTAAGGACCGCTACATCATGTATCAGGATCCGCACCAGTTGATCGAGGGCACGATCATCTCGTGCTTCGCGAACAACGTGAAGCAGGCCTATATCTACATCCGCGGCGAGATGGCCGAGGGCGCCCGCATCCTCGAAAAAGCCATCGCCGAAGCCCGCGCTGCCAACGTCGTCGGACCGAACATCCTCGGCTCGAACTACAGCTGCGAAATCTTCGTCCACCGCGGCGCCGGCGCCTACATCTGCGGCGAGGAAACCGGCCTCATCGAGTCACTCGAGGGCAAGCGCGCCAACCCGCGCATCAAGCCACCGTATTTCCCCGCCGTCCTCGGCCTCTACCAGTGCCCGACGATCGTGAACAACGTCGAGACGCTCTGCCACGTTAAGCACATCGTCGATCTGGGCGGAGAAGCCTTCACCAAGATCGGCACGCCCAACAACACCGGCACGCGCATCTTCTGCGTCTCCGGCCACGTGCAGCGACCCGGCTACTACGAGTTCCCCGCCGGCACCATCACGATGGGCCAGCTCCTTTACGACGTCTGCGGCGGCCCGCTGCCCGGACGCACCTTCAAGGGCGTGATCCCCGGCGGCTCGTCCGCCAAGGTCATGCGCTTCGGCGAACGCTACAAGGGCAAGCGCAAGGTCGGTGCCGACATGGTTGACTACGATTGGGGCGTCGAGGATGTGCCCATGGATTTTGACTCCCTCGCGATGGTTGGCACGATGGGTGGCTCCGGCGGCGTCATCGTCATGGACGACTCCGTCAACATGGTCGAGGCCCTCGCCAACATCAACGCGTTCTACTCCCACGAGTCCTGCGGCCAGTGCACGCCCTGCCGCGAAGGCTCCCTGTGGATGAAGAAAATCTCCACCCGCATGGTCCACGGCGACGCCCGTCCCGGTGACGCCGCCCTCCTCAAGAGCGTGGCCGACCAGATTCCCGGCCGCACCATCTGCGCGTTCGGCGAAGCCTGCTCATGGCCGACCCAGAGCTTCTACCTGAAGTTCAAAGACGAGTTCGATGGTTACTCCGACGCCAAGAAAACCCTTCCCGCCGACCGCCGCGTCCTCGTCTAAAACCAGAATTTTTTGCCCACGGAACACACAGAACACACTGAAAATTAAAACCAGCCACTTCGGTTCTTCCGTGTATTCCGTGTGTTCCGTGGGCTAAACCTCTTCTCTCTTTTCCCGCAATGATCCAGCCTGCCAAACCCGAGCTCGTCACCGTCAACATCGACGGCAAAGAGATCGCCGTGCCGAAGGGCACCAACGTCATCGAAGCCGCGCGCATGGTGAACGTTGACGTGCCCCACTACTGCTACCACCCGAAGCTCGCGGTGGTCGGCAATTGCCGCATGTGCCTTATCGAAATGGGCATGCCCGCCGTCGATCCCGCCACCAAGGCACCGGTCATGGACCCGGCCACCGGCAAGCAGAAGATCAATTGGATTCCCCGCCCCCAGATCGGTTGCGGCACGAACGTTTCGCCCGGTCTCCACGTCAAGACGACCAGCCCGATGGTCAAAGACGCCCGCGAAGGCGTGATGGAGTTCCTCCTCATCAATCACCCGCTCGACTGCCCCATCTGCGACCAGGCCGGTGAATGCAAACTCCAGGAGCAGGCCACCGGCTACGGCCGCGGTTACTCCCGCTTCGTCGAACAGAAAAACGTCAAACCCAAGCGCACCCAACTCGGGCCCCGCGTCACGCTCGATGACGAGCGCTGCGTGCTCTGCTCGCGCTGCATCCGTTTTTCCCGCGACATCGCCGGCAAGGACGTCCTCGGTTTCGTGGATCGCGGCAGCTACTCGACGCTGACCTGCCATCCCGACAAGAAACTCGATCACAATTACTCGCTCAACACGGTCGATATCTGCCCGGTCGGCGCGCTCACCTCGACGGATTTCCGTTTCAAGATGCGCGTCTGGTTCCTCAAGCAGACGAACACCATCGACACCGAATCCTCCGTCGGCGCCAACACCGTCGCCTGGTCTCGCGAAGGTGTCATCTACCGCATCACCCCGCGCCAGAACGACGAGGTCAACGACACATGGATGGCCGACTCTGGCCGCGTCCTCCATAAACAGGTTGCCGCCGCCGACCGCCTGAAGTCTTCCGACACGGTCAACCTCCTTGTCGCGAAAGCCGCAGAGTTGTTCAAGGCCGGCCCCGTCGCCGTCGTCGGCTCCGGTCGCAGCTCGGTAGAGGAACAGTTCCTCACCAAGAAACTGGCCGCCGCGCTCAAGGCCTCCGTATCGCTCGTTTCGCGCACCGCGCCGGGCGACAAGCTCCTCATCTCCGCCGACCGCAACCCGAACGTCCGCGGCGCGCTCGTCACCGGACTCATCTCCGCTCTGCCTACCGCGCAGCTTACGTCACTTGCGGCCGACATCGACTCCGGCAAGGTCAAGACCGTGGTCTCCGTCGGCGAAGACCTCACCGCCGCCGGCCTCTCCACCGCGCAGCTCGCCAAGGTTTCCGTCGTCTATCTCGGCACCCACGCCAACGCCACCAGCGCCGCCGCGCAGGTGGTCATCCCGACGCTCACCGTCTTTGAAAAAGCCGGCACGTTCGTGAACCAGCAGTTCCGCATCCAGAAGTTTGCCAAGGCCGTCCCCGGTCTGGCCGGTGCCTACGACGATCTCGTTGTCCTCTCGAAGCTGACCGTCGCCGCCGGTGGTGGTGCAGTCGCTGACGAAGTAAACGCGCTCTGGGCCGTCCTCGCCGCCGAGGTGCCCGCGCTCTCCATGATTCTCTACCGCAACCTGCCCGAGACCGGCCTGCTGCTCGACGGCACCGCCTGGGCCGATCTGCCCTTCGTTGAGGGCGAGACTCTCCACTATCAATCCGCGCAGGCTGTCGCCGCGACCGCCTAACCCAGACGCGACGCCATGTTCCAATTTTATTTCGACCTCCCTCTCATCGTCCGCCTCGTCGTGCAGGCCGGCGCGGTGATTCTCGTGCTGTTTCCCATCGCCGCCGCTTGCTCCATGGCCGAGCGTAAAATCTCCGCGTGGATTCAGGGCCGCCCTGGCCCTAACCGCACCATTGCACCCGTCGGCGGCCTGCTCACGCCTCTTGGCCTTGCTGGACGCATCCCGTTTCTTGGGCCGTTTCTCCAGCAGATGGGCATCTTCCAGCTCGCGGCCGACGGCGGTAAATTCACCTTCAAGGAAGACCCGGTCCCGGGCCATGTGAACAAATTCTACTTCGTGCTCGCCCCGATTATTGCGATGATCCCGGCGCTCACCACGATTGCGGTTGTTCCGCTCGGAGCCTATTACGCAGTGATCAATGGCCAGACGATTCTCCAGCCCATCGTGCTGGCCAACGTCGACATCGGCCTGCTCGCTGTGTTTGCCGTTTCCTCGCTCGGTGTTTATGCGGTGATTCTCGCCGGCTGGGCATCGAATTCCAAATACGCCTTCCTCGGCGGCGTCCGCGCCTCCGCCCAGCTCGTCTCGTATGAACTCGCGATGACGCTCTCCGTGCTCCCGGCCTTCCTCTGGATGAACAAGCCGGGCGGGCAGGGCACTCTGAGCCTGTTCGATGCTGTGCAGATGCAGAGCGGCGTTTGGCACGGCCTCTCCATGGCCAGCCTCCATGGTATGTGGGGCGTGTTCTACATGCCGGTTTCGGCCTTCATCTTCCTCGTCGCGCTCTTTGCCGAGACAAACCGCGCCCCGTTCGACATGCCCGAGTCCGAGTCCGAACTCGTGGCTGGCTTCCATACGGAATACGGCGCCTTCAAATGGTCGCTCTTCTTCCTGGCCGAATACTGCCACATGATCATCGGTTCCGCCGTGTGCATCCTGCTGTTCTTCGGGGGCTGGAATCTTCTCCCGTGGATTCCGCTGACGACGCTGATCGACTGGCTTTCACACGTTCTACCGTTTGCCACGCATCCTCTATTCATGGGCCTAGTCGGCATCGGCATCTTTGTAGGGAAGGTTTTCGCCTTCATTTTTTTCTTCATGTGGGTCCGCTGGACGCTGCCTCGCTTCCGCTATGACCAAGTCATGCACCTCGGCTGGAAAAAACTCCTGCCTCTCTCCATCGCCAACCTGATCTTCTACACGCTCGGCATCGCCCTGATGCAAAAGTAATCTCCACCCTTTCACGCGCCATGGCCGTCATCCCAGTCGAACGCAAACCGCTCACCTTCGCCGAGCGAACCTACATCCCGCAGATCATCGGCGGGCTGCGCACCACGTTGAAGCACTTCTTCGCTCCCAACGTGACCCTCCAGTATCCCGAGCAGCGCCCGGAGATTCCCAAGGGCTACCGCGGCGTCCCCACTTTGGTGAAAGACCCCAATGGCCGCGAAAAATGCGTTTCTTGCCAGCTATGTGAATTCGTTTGCCCGCCCAAGGCCATCCGCATCACTCCCGGCGAGATTCCCGACGATTCCGACAACGCCCACGTCGAGAAAAGCCCGCAGGCCTTCGACATCGACATGCTGCGCTGCATCTACTGCGGCCTGTGCCAGGAGGTCTGCCCCGAGGAGGCGATCTGGCTGCAAAATCAGTTCTCCATGTCCGGCTTCACCCGTGCTGAGATGGTCAACAACAAGGCCCGCCTCTACGAACTCGGCGGCACGCTCCCAGACGAGCACTTCAAGTGGGATAAAAAAAAGACCGCCGAAGAACACGGCAACGCTCACTAACACGTTGCCACCTCTCCCGTCCCAACCCAACACCTAGCCGTTTACGTCAATGGCCGATCTCTTTTTTTACACTTTCGCCACCTTCACGGTGGTTTGTGCCGCCGCCGTCGTGGGGCTCAAAAACACCGTCGCCTCGGCGCTCGCCCTCCTACTCTGCCTTGTCGGCGTGGCGGGCGTCTTCATCCTGCTCGACGCCTTCCTTTTGGCCGCGCTCATGGTTTTCGTTTACGCCGGCGCTGTCGTGGCGCTGTTCCTCTTCATCATCATGCTCCTTGATGCGCAGGGCGGCGACCGCAAGCCCTTCAAGAAGACCGCTTACGTTTCCGGCGGCATCGCCTTCGCCCTGCTCACCCTCGGCGTGCTTTCCTTCTGGAAAAGCGGCGCGCAGACGACCGGCGTGCTCGGCTCTTCCATCGTGCCCGTGGGCGCGACACTCAAGAACTACGGCGAGCAGCTCTTCACCACCTATCTCCTCCCCGTGCAGATCGTGGGCTTCCTTCTCCTGATCGCCATGCTGGGCGTGATCGTGCTCAGTAAAAAATTCGAAGGCCTGGAGGACATCAAATGACCGTCGGTCTCAACCACTATCTGCTTCTCAGCACCGTGCTGTTTGCCATCGGCTTCTTCGGCGTGCTGCTCCGTAAAAACACGCTCGTGATCTACATGTGCCTCGAGCTCATGCTGGTCGCCGCGACCGTCGCGCTCGTGGCGTTTTCCCGCTATAACAACACGATGGATGGTAATGTTTTCGTTTTCTTCATCCTCACTGTTGCCGCCGCTGAGGTCGCTGTCGGCCTCGCCATCATCGTGGCGCTCTTCCGCCGCCGCCAGTCCATCGATGTCGGTGAACTCAACGCGCTGAAAAACTGACGCCATGACGCCCACCTGCATCGCTCTCATTACCCTGCTCACGCCGCTCGTCTCCGCGGCGATCATCGCGCTTTTCCTGCGCAAACAGGGCGCGCTGGCCTCGACCGTTT
>JANXRL010000026.1 GCA_025352985.1 Verrucomicrobiota bacterium | reverse complement strand
GGTGGCCATGGTGTTGGCGGTATACATGCCGCCGCAGGAGCCGGGGCCGGGGATGGCGGTGGCCTCGACGTCGCGCAGGCCGGCGTCGGTGAGCTCGCCCTTGGCGTGTTTACCGACGGCCTCGAAGACGGAGACGATGTCGAGGGGCTTCTTGTGATCGCAGTCGGAGGCGGCGAAACCGGGGAGGATGCTGCCGCCGTAAATGAAGACGGCGGGGCGGTTGAGGCGGGCGATGGCCATCATGCAACCGGGCATGTTTTTGTCGCAGCCACCGATGGCGACGAGGCCGTCAAAACCCTCGGCGGCGACGGCGGTCTCGATGGAGTCGGCGATGACGTCGCGGGAGACGAGCGAGTAGCGCATGCCTTGCGTGCCCATGCTGATGCCATCGGTGACAGTGATGGTATTGAAATAAACGGATTTGCCACCGGCGGCATCGATGCCCTTTTGCGCGTGCTCGCTGAGGTTGCCGAGGTGGACGTTGCAAGGCGTCATGTTGCTGGCGGACGCGGCGACGGCGATCTGGGGTTTCTTGAAATCGTCGTCGGTGAAACCGACGGCGCGGAGCATGGAGCGCGCGGGGGCGCGGTCGTTGCCGTCAACGACGACAGAGGAGTGCGGGCGAGGCGTGGCGTTCGAGGGCGTGGAGCACATGGGTGAAACTGACGATTACAATGACTCGGGGGCGGCGCGGGCAAGTCTCATGTCGCGGGGTAATTTCCAGAGTTGCATCAACCCATGGCTGCCGCATCACTCTCGGGCTTTCTTCCGCATGGCTTTCAACCTCAAAAAAGTGCTCAAGGCGCTGCTCTTCTCTTCGAGCCAGCCCCTCTCGGTCAAAGACATCCAGGCGGCCTTCGCGCGCTTCCATGACCAGCCCACGTTGCCGCTGGTCAACGACGTGGTGCCGTCTGCCGACGGCGAGGCAGTTGCCCCCGAGCCTGCTGAAGTCCCCGCCGAGGAAACGCCATCTCCCGCGAACGACGGCGCCGAGGTGATCGTGGCCGCGCCCACCGAGACGGATACGGAACTTTACCAAGACGTGCCCTCGCTCATCACCGCCGCGCAGATCCGCGAGGCGATGGACGAACTCGCCGCCGAGCTGCGCGCAGCCGACGACATCTACCTGCTCATCGACGGTGCCAACGGCTACCGTCTCGTCACCCATCCGCGTTTTGCCCGCTGGATTCGCATCCTGCGAGACGAGCCTGCGCCGGTGAAGCTCACCCAGTCGGCCCTCGAAACGCTCTCCATCGTCGCCTACCGCCAGCCCGTCACGCGCACCGAGATTGAGACGATCCGCGGCGTGTCCGCCGAAGCCGGCCTCAACAAACTTCTCGAACGCGAACTCGTTTACATCGTGGGACGCGCCGACTTGCCGGGCCGCCCTTTGCAATACGGCACGACGGACAAGTTCCTCGAATTCGTCGGCGTGAAATCCCTTGTCGAGTTGCCCGCCTCTGACGTGCTTTCGCCTCGTCAGATCGACGAGTGGCTCAAGAACGCCACCAACGCCACGCCTCCGGCCGACGCGGATATGGGCCTGCCGCTGGAGGAAGGCGAGGGCGACTCGCCCAATCGCGAACCCGTCGAGGTTGAGCATCCCGCGCCTGCCGCCGCCGCGCCCGACGAAAACACTTCCGCCTCCGCCTGACCATGTCCGACCCGCTTCAACCCATCCGGGAAAAAATCGACGCGCACGACAAGCAACTCGTCGCTCTGCTCAACAGCCGCCTAGCGCTCGCCGCCGAGATCGGCCGTCTCAAGCGCGATTCCGGCGGACAAATTTACGTCCCCGAACGCGAGGATGCCGTGCTCCGCAAGGTCGCCGCGCTCAATCAGGGTCCGATCAAAAACGAGGCTCTCCAGGCCATCTACCGCGAGGTCATGTCGGCGGCCATCGCCCTCGAAAAACCTCTGCTCATCGCCTACCTCGGTCCCGGGGCAACCTACACGCACGCCGCCGCCATCAAGAAATTTGGCGCGAGCGTTGACTACTCGGCCATCGCGACCATCGCCGACATCTTCACCGCTGTAGAAAAGGGCGAGGCCGACTATGGCATCATCCCCATTGAAAACTCCACCGAGGGATCCGTGCGTGAGGCGCTGGACAGCTTCGTCGAGAGCGACCTTAAGGTCGTCGCGCAGATTTACCTGCCGATCAACCACGTGCTCATCTCCGGCACGCCGCTTGAGAAAATCGACACCGTTTACTCCAAGGATCAGGCGCTCGCGCAGTGCCGCCACTGGCTGCAACGCCACCTGCCGCAGGCGCAGCTCGTCGCGACCGCCAGCACCGCCAAAGCCGTCGAGATCGCCAAGAACACTCCGGGCGCGGCCGCCGTCGCCGCCGAGCTCGCCGCGCAGTTGCAGGGCGTCCCTGTCATCGCCCGCGGCATCCAGGACAAGTCCGACAACACCACGCGCTTCTTCGTCATCGGCAAGAAAGCCTCCGGCCCGGTCGGCGAGGGCCGCGACATGACGAGCCTCCTGATTTCCCTCGGCGACGAGGCCGCTGCGCATTCGGGCTCGCTACTGAAGATGCTCCTGCCCTTCGGCGAACGCGGCATCAACCTCTCGAAGATCGAGTCGCGCCCGAGCAAGAAGCGCTCGTGGGATTATTTCTTCTTCGTCGATGTCACGGGGCACCACGATGACGCGGCCATGAAAGAAGCCATCTCCGAGCTCAAAAAATTCTGCCCGATGGTGAAGTGGCTCGGCAGCTACCCGGCGGTCACGCCGTAAGCGCCGCTCTCTTTTTTTACGAAGCACAAAAAAGCGGACCGGTTGAGGTCCGCCTTTTAATGTCTGGCAAACAACGCGGCGTTTATCGCGCGATGAGTTTCAGGAACTCTTCGTTGTTCTTCGTCTTGGACAGGCGGGCGATCATCGTGTCGGTGGCTTCCTCGATCTTTTGGGCGACGAGGGCGCGGCGGAAGAAGTGGATCGCGTCGAGCTTCTTGGCGTCGATGAGCATCTCCTCCTTGCGGGTGCCGGAGGCCTGGATGTTCATCACGGGCCAGAGGCGCATCTCGGCGCACTTGCGGTCGAGCACAAGGTCGCTGTTGCCGGTGCCCTTGAACTCCTGGAAAATCACGTCGTCCATGCGGCTGCCGGTCTCGACGAGCACGGAGGCTACTATGGTGAGCGAGCCGCCTTCTTCAAGATTACGGGCGGAGGCGAAGAGCTGGCGGGGTTTTTCGCGGGCACGCACGTCGAGACCGCCGGAGCCGGTGCGGCCGGAGTTCTTCAT
>JANXRL010000025.1 GCA_025352985.1 Verrucomicrobiota bacterium | reverse complement strand
CCGGCGCGGGAGACGATGTCGGCCTCCTGTTCGTGATACTTGGCGTTGAGGACGGTATGGATGACGCCGGCGCGCTTCAACATGCGCGAGAGCACCTCGGAAGAGTCGACGGAAACGGTGCCGACGAGGACGGGCTGGCCCTTTTTGTGGGCGGCCTCGATCTCGCGGACGACGGCGACGAACTTGTCGCGGCGGGTCTTGAAGATGGAGTCGTTTTTGTCGATACGGATGCAGGGCTTGTTGGTCGGGATGACCTGCACCGAGAGACGGTAGATGTCGTGGAACTCGGTGGCTTCCGTCTCGGCCGTGCCGGTCATGCCGGCCAGCTTTTCATACATGCGGAAGTAGTTTTGAATCGTGACCGTGGCGTAGGTGCGGGTCTCGCGCTCGATGGTGACGTTTTCCTTGGCCTCGACGGCTTGGTGTAGTCCGTCGGACCAGCGGCGGCCGGGCATGACGCGACCGGTGTTCTCGTCCACGATCATGACCTTGCCTTCGACGACGACGTATTCGACGTCTTTTTCGTAGAGGGAGTAGGCGCGGAGGAGCTGGGAAATCGAGTGGATGCCTTCGGAAACCTCTCCGTAGTTTTGCTGGGCCTTCAGTTTGATCTCCTCGCGCTGCTCGAGGGTGAGGTCGGTGCGGCGGTCGAGTTCGCTGAACTCGGTGGCGAGGTCGGGGAGGACGAAGGCGTCGGGGCTGTCGGGACGGAGCTTGTGGCGGCCGATCTCGGTGAGGTCGGCCTGGTGCTGGCGTTCGTCGATGACATAGAAGAGATCTTCTTTGAGCCGATAGAGTTCTTCCTTTTGAAAATCGGAATTCAGCTCGGTTTCGGTCTTGTCGAGAAGTTTGCGCAGGTCGGGCGTCTCCATGAGACGGAGGAGCTGCTTGTTCTTCGGATGCCCCATTTTCACCTGAAGCATCTTGCGGGCGGCGACGGTGCGCTCGTCGGGCGTGGCGCCGGATTTTTCGAGGATTTCCTTGGCCTCGGTGACGAGCTTGTTGCAGAGGCGGATCTGGTCGTTGACGAGCTGGTCAACACTGGGCTTGAGCCGGGTAAAGGGTTGTTCGCGCTCGATGGGGGCGGGGCCGGAAATAATGAGCGGGGTGCGGGCCTCGTCGATGAGGATGGAGTCGATTTCGTCCACAATGCAGAACCAGTGGTCGCGCTGGACCTGGTCTTCCTTGCGCGTGGCCATGCCGTTGTCGCGGAGGTAATCGAAGCCGAATTCGGAGGCGGTGCCGTAGGTGATGTCGCAGCCATACATCTCGCGGCGGACGTCGGAAGACATCTGCTGCTGGATGCAGCCGACGGTGAGGCCAAGGAACTTATAGAGGTGGCCCATCCACTCGGAGTCGCGGCGGGCGAGGTAGTCGTTGACGGTGACGAGCTGGGTGTTCCGGCCGGTGAGGGCGTTGAGGTAGAGAGGGAGGGTGGAGACGAGGGTCTTGCCTTCGCCGGTGGCCATTTCGGCGATCTTGCCGGAGTGGATGGCGTAGCCGCCGATGAGCTGGACGTCGAAGTGAACCATGTTCCATTCGAGTTCGTGGCCGCAGACGAGGGCGCGGGTGCCGACGAGGCGGCGGGCGGCGTTTTTGACAGTGGCGAAGGCCTCGGGGAGGATCTGGTCGAGGGTTTCGCCAGCTTTCAGGCGTGCGCGGAATTCGTCGGTCTTGGCGCGGAATTGGTCGTCGCTCAGCGATTGGTAAGATTTTTCGTGCTCGTTGACGCGCGTGACGATGGGCCGGGCCTTCTCGAGAAACTTACGATAATGACGGCCGGCGAAGCCTTTGAAGAGAAAGGAAAGCATGAAGAGGGATGAGCGTAGGGTGGACGGAGGGCTTGGCAAATGACAAATGCCGAGGAGTTCGGCGCGGATTCACGTCCGAAACGGGAGCGGTTGATCGGTTCCCTGCGATGTGTAGCTAGCGCCGTGATGGGCCGTCTAGGGTCGGCGGAACATCTGGTTTTGCCGCGTATGCCCTTTGCGGGCGGTTATTTTCTTAATTTTCTATGGAAATAACGCGTTTACTTCCGGCGGGTTGGAGCAATGGCAAGGAATGCGCATATCTAAGGATGGCTAAGCGCGGCTATTTCCCCTCATTACTTTCGATACCCCTTCAGGTATTCCAATATGAGCATCTCTACATTCGAAGAGAGTTTTTGCGAGCAACACGGCTTAGAGCGTGAACGATTTGCCCGCGTGGTTTTTAAACAGGTGCTTTATCGGCGTGCGCGTGCGGTCGCCTGGCTTTTCGCGATTTTTAACGGCGATTATTTTGCGGCGGACTACGAGCTGATCAACGCGGTCTCTCAGCTGAGCAGGTTGCGTGAGTTCAACCACGAAGCCGAGCGCTTCAACTATCATCCCGGCAATCGCGGGTGGTTTCGCCGCAAACTGTGCATTCGGATTTCCACCAACCGGCTCAGGCAGCTCATCAAGGCGACCTTGCCGCCCTCTTCCGTGATTCCGAACGAGATGGACGCGGGGACGGCGATTCCATTCGAATCCGCGCCGGTGCCCAAAGAGCCCAAGGCGGATTTCATGCCCAACATCTGAGCGGCTTGGCGCGCTACCAGGAGATGACCCAGAATTCGTCCTGGGAAATTTTCTGTGCGGCGGCGAGCGGCACCCAGCGTTCGGTGAAACGCGGTCCCCAGGAATCGGTGAACGCGATTTCGTTGGTCGCGCGGTTGTAGCCGATGATGAGGCAGGCGTGACCGCTCAACCGATCCGGGCCGAGCGCGGCGATGTCGGCCGAGGCGACCGTCTTTTTCCATTTGGCCCAGTCGGTGGTGGTCTGCCGCGCTTCGGTCAGGCTGCTGGAGAGCTCGTTGAAGGCGCGCGTGGAATAAAGACCCCAGACGATGGGGCGGCCTTCGTCGAGGTAACGGGCGACGCCGTTCACGCTGAACTTGAGTGGGGCTTTGTCGAGGCGGCGGCCTTGCCGGCGGACGTAGCGGTCGAGACTTGCGGCCATGTTTTCAAACGATGAACCGCCGCCGAAATCTGTGCCGCCGCCGGCGGCGAGTTCATACATGTCGGACGGGATGCCGACGTAGCGGAGGTAACGCTCGAAAGTCGCTGGAACGCAGTAACCCTTCGGGCCTTGGTCAACCATCGGTATCTGGTCGATGATGACGTCGCCGTTGCGGCGTTTGGCGATGCGTTCCTTGAGCATCTTGCGCACCTGGTCGTCGCTCAACAGA
This sequence comes from Verrucomicrobiota bacterium, assembly GCA_025352985.1. Classification (GTDB taxonomy): domain Bacteria; phylum Verrucomicrobiota; class Verrucomicrobiia; order Opitutales; family Opitutaceae; genus Rariglobus. The sequence continues at coordinate 10,775 of JANXRL010000025.1, read as the reverse complement.
CGGGCGCCGGCGCGGTCGGTCGGCGCGATTTTGAGCGAGACCATCTGCTCGGCGTCGTGGCTGGCGAGGAAGGTTTGCGCGCCACACTCCCAGCGCAGGGAGTGGCGGCGCGGATCGAGGCCGCCGACGGACATCTCGCTTTTGGGGTCGCCGAGTTTGGCGGTGAGGGCGGTGCAGAGGGTTTCGAAATCGGTCTTCAGGGCCTGGTCGAATTCCTTGAGTTCCGCCTTGGAGGGAAAACTGCGCGGGTCGCGTCCGAGGAAGGCGGGGTAGTCGCCGCGGTTGGCGAACATGATGGTGATGGCGGTGGCGCGGCCTTCGGCGGCTTGGAGCGACAACATGTAGGCCGGCGTGCCGAGCACCGTGACGGGCTTGCGCGGGTAGGCGCGGTAACTTTCGCAGTGGGGAGTCTTGCCCTCTAGGGAAAGTTTCAGGCGGGCGGCGATGTCAGCCGAGGTGTCGTCCCAGAGGTTGTCGTCGGCGAGAAGATCGAGGCCGAGCAGGGTGTTGATTTCCGCGAAGGAGATTTTGGCCGAGGTGGAAGAGGGAGTGGCGGGCGTTTTTTGGGCGACGAAATCCCGGTCGGCGGTCGAGAGTCCGGTGAGGGGGAGCGCAAACACCTGGCCGTCGGCGCGGCGAATGGTGACGGTGGTGGCGGATGATTTGACCCATTCGGCCTCGATGGTGCGGCCCTGGGTGTCGGTCCAGAGGCGGGCGGACGAGGAGGCGGCGAGAAGCAGGCTGACGATCAGGAGGCGGGCGTGGGGCAACATGGGACGCGATGAGACCCGGATGGTGGCCGCCGGCGGTCGGCCGGGCAAATCCTACGTTTATTCCTGGCGGGCGATGCGCTGTATCGCGGAGGCGACGAAGTAGTTCTGGGCCGAGAAAGGCGGGACGCCGTTGGCACGGGGGACGGGCAGGTAGCCGCCGTTGGCGTGCAGCAGGCGGGCGGCCTCGTTGTCCTGAAGTTCCAGGGCGAACATCTCGTCGGTCACCCAGCGGCGGATTTCCGGATCATAGATGGGGTAAACCACCTCGACGCGGCGGAAAAAATTACGCGGCATCCAGTCGGCGCTGCCGGCGAAGATGAGCGGCTCGCCGCCGTCGTTTTCAAAATAAAAAACGCGGGCGTGCTCGAGGTAGCGGCCGACGATGCTGCGCACGCGGATGTTGTCGCTGAGGCCGCGCACGCCGGGGACGAGGCAGCAGACGCCGCGGATGATGAGGTCGATCTTCACGCCGGCCTGCGAGGCGGCGTAGAGGCGGTCGATGGTGGTCTTGTCCACGAGGGAGTTCATCTTGACCATGATGCGCGCGGGGCGGCCGGCGGCGGCGTTGTCGGTCTCGTGCCGGATGAGCTCCTGAATGCGCCGGTGGAGGTTGTAGGGCGCGACCAGCAGGTGCTTGAACTCGGGCTCGCGGCTGAAGCCGGTGAGCGTGTTGAAGACATTCGCGGCGTCGGCGGTGAGCTCCTCGCGGGCGGTGAAATAGCTGAGGTCAGTGTAGAGCTTCGCGGTCTTCGGGTTGTAGTTGCCGGTGCCTAGGTGGGCGTAGCGGCGGAGGAGTTTCCCCTCGCGGCGGACGACGAGGGAGACTTTGCAATGGGTCTTGTGGCCGATGAGTCCGTAAACGACGTGGACGCCGGCTTCCTCGAGCTGGCGCGCCCACTGGATGTTGTTGGCCTCGTCGAAGCGGGCCTTCAACTCGACGAGCGCGGTGACCTGCTTGCCGTTGCGCGAGGCCTCGATGAGGGCGCGCACGATGGGCGAGTCGCCGCTGGTGCGATAGAGGGTCTGCTTGATGGCGAAAACCTGCGGGTCGCGCGCGGCCTGCTCGACGAAATCCACGACGGGCTGGAACGAGTCGTAGGGATGGTGGAGAAGGACGTCCTGCTCGCGCAGCGTGTCGAAGATGCGGCCGGGGTCGCGCAGCGTGGAGACGTTGGCGGGCGTGAACGGCGGATACTTGAGGTCGGGACGGTCGATGTCGGCCAGGCTTATCAGGCGGAGGAGATTGAGCGGGCCGTTTAGGCGGAAGACGTATTCGTGCGAGAGGTCGAGATGCTCGCAGAGGGTGGTGAAGATAGTGTCGCTGACGCCGTCCTCGATCTCGAGGCGCACGGCGGCGCCGCGGCGGAGGTTGCGCAGTTCCTCCTCGATTTTCTTGAGGAGGTTCTCGGCTTCTTCCTCGTCGATGTAGAGGTCGCTGTTGCGGGTGACGCGGAAGGCGTGCGCGCAGTTGAGGGTATAGCCGGGGAAGAACTCGCCGGCGCAGAGCTTGATGATTTCGGAAAGGAAAACGAAACGCTGGACGCCGGACTCGGAGGGGTTGATGCGCACGAGGCGCGGCAGGATGCGGGGGACGGGAAGGAGGGCGATGAGCTGCTCGATCTCGGGCGTGGTGGGGTTGTCGAGCGAGACGATGACGTTGTGCGTCTTGTTGCCGAGCTGGGGAAACGGGTGCGACTGGTCGAGGGCGAGCGGGGTGAGGACGGGGAAGATCTGCTCGTGGAAATAGGCGGTCACCCAGTTGAGCTCGGCGGCGTCGAGCTCGGCGGCGGTCTTGAAGATGATGCCTTGGGCGGCGAGTGCGGGGCGCAGTTCGTCGCGCCAGCAGACATACTGGTCCTCGACGAGCGAGCCGACGACGGAATGGATGCGGCGGAGGGATTCGCGCGGGCCGAGGCCGTCCACGCTGGGCTCGGTCACGCCGCTGTCTACCTGCTGGATGATGCCGGCGACGCGGATCTCGAAAAACTCGTCGAGGTTCGAGGAGACGATGGCGAGAAACTTGACGCGTTCGAGGAGCGGATGGCGCGGGTCGCGGGCTTGCTCGAGGACGCGGCGGTTGAAGGCGAGCCAGCTCAGTTCGCGGTTGAAATAGGCGGCCTTGGTCGGATGCGCGGCGGGCACGACGGGGCGGTTGACGGGTTGCGGAATGATCACGCGTTCGTCTTCCGGCGCCGGTTTGGCCGGGAGCGGGGCGGGTTTGGCGGTGCGTGAACGCTTGGTGGGCATCGGAAAAGAAGGAAGCGTGAAGGTAGGCTCCGGTTGCGCTGAAACGAGCCTTTAGTGCGACTTCACGCGGATGTTACACGTTATCAGGCGGGTCTGATTACTTCACCCATACGGTCTTGATGTTGACGAAGGCGTGGATGCCGAACTCGCCGAGTTCGCGACCGAGGCCGGAGTCTTTGACGCCGCCGAAGGGGAGGGCGACATCGGAGCGGACGAAGTCGTTTACAAATACCATGCCGGCGTCGAGGCGTTCGCGGGCGAGGGTTGTGCCGCGCCGGCGGTCGCGGGTGAAGAGGGCGGCGCCGAGGCCGTAGGCAGTGTCGTTGGCGATGCGGAGGGCGTCGGCTTCGTCCTTGGCGGAAATGATCGCGGCGACGGGGCCGAAGAGTTCCTCGTCGTAGGCGGGCATGCCGGGGCGGACGCCGGTGAGCGCGGTGACGGGGTAATAAAAACCGCAGCCTTTGGGGAGCGTGCCGCCGATGAGGAGCTTGGCGCCCTTTTTGATGCTTTTTTGGACTTGGTCGTGGAGGTCGGCGCGGAGATCGGCGCGGGCGAGTGGGCCGAGGTCGGTGTCGGCGAGGAGCGGATCACCGACGCGGCGGGCTTGGAGGCGAGCGAGAAATTTTTGCTCGAAGACAGGACGAACACTTTCGACGACGATGAAGCGTTTGCCGCTGACGCAGCTCTGGCCGCCGTTGACGAGGCGGGCCTGCGCGCAGATCTCGGCGGCGTGGTCGAGATCGGCGTCGGCGAGGATGACGTAGGGGTCGCTGCCGCCGAGTTCGAGGACGCAGGGTTTGAGGGCGGCGCCGGCGAGGGCGGCGACCTTGCGGCCCGCAGCGGTGCTGCCGGTGAGGGTGATGCCGCGCACGCGAGGGTCGGCGATGAGCGCGGGGACGGATTTTGATGAGGCGAGGAGCGTGCGCAGGATGCCGGCAGGTAGGCGGGCGTCGGCGAAGAGGCGCTCGATGGCGAGGGCGCAGCCGGAGACGTTGGAAGCGTGTTTAAGAAGGAGGGTGTTGCCCGCCATGAGAGTGGGAGCGGCGGCGCGAAAGAACTGCCAGAAGGGATAATTCCACGGCATGACGGCGAGGACCACGCCGACGGGCTCGAAGACGACACAGGCGTTTTTGGGCGCGGCGACTGGGCGGCGAGGTTTGAGGAAACGGGCGGCGTGCTTCGCGTAGAAATCGCAGCCGGCGGCGCATTTTTCGATTTCGGCGCGGGCTTGGGCGAGGGGTTTCCCCATCTCGGCAGTCATGAGCTGCGCGAGGGATTTTTTTTGCGCGCGGAGGATGGTGGCGAGCGCGGTGAGGTGGCGGGCGCGGTCGGGGAGGGAGAGTTCGCGCCAACCTAAAAAGCCGGAGTGGACGGCGGCGAGCGCGGAGGCGGCTTCCTTGGCGGTGTGCTCACGGTGGCGTTTGATGAGGCGTCCGGTGGCGGGATTCAATGAGACGAGCGGCATGGGCCGGACTTAATCACGGAAACACGGAGGGACGGAAGCGCGGAAAACGACGAGGCGGCGTCGGAAACGGAGTGGGATTCGGAGTTGTTGACCACTCATGGAATCGCCCGATGGGGCGATTCGGTGGGAGCGGCTTCGGCCAACCCCGCAGTGGCGGGGCGAGTGGCCTTCGCGGTTAAGCGGAGGGGCGGCTGATGCCGCCGGGCGAGGATGAAGATGGGGAGTGCGCGATTTTTCAGGCCATGAACTTCGCGAGTTTTTTGCGAAGGAGGTCGCGGGCGCGATAGAGGCGGGTTTCCACGGCTTTGGGGGTGGCGCCGACGATTTCGGCGATTTCGGCGTGGGATCGGTTGTCGTATTCGGAGAGGACCAGCGCGGCGCGGAGGTCGGTGGGCAACTCGGCGATGGCGGCGCGGACGGTAAGGGTGCGCTCGGTGGCGAGGGCGTCGGAGCCGGGATGGTCGTCGCCGGAGAGTTCGGGGGCGGAGTCGAGGGAGTCGGTGGGGCGGCGGGTGCGGCGGCGGCAGTGGTCGCGGGCGAGGTTGAGCGCGATCTGGAACATCCACGTGGAGAAACGCGCGCCTTCGCGGTAGCTTTCGCGTTTCCGGTAGATGCGGACGAAGGTGTCTTGGGAAAGTTCGAGCGCGTCGTGCTCGTTCTGGAGCATCCGGTAGAGGAAGGCGCGCAGGGGAACTTGCCAGCGTGTCATGAGCACGTTGAGCGCGTCGTCGTCGCCTTGGGCCAGAGCGGAGGCGAGGGCTTCGTCGGTGGGCGTCGGGGCGGCGTCCGTCATCGCGGGTCGAGAGGGGCGTCGTGCGATTGGCCGGCGAGCTTGGGGAGGGTGAGGGCGAGAAAGCGGCGGCCTTCGTCGGGGGACATTTGGGCGGCGACGGCTTCGAGGTGTTTTTTGGTGGCGTCGTGGCAGACGGCCTTGAGGCGGGTCATCTCGGTCTGGGCGGCGGCGTAGGCGGCGAAGTCTCGCGGGGTGGCGGCTTCGATGGCGGTGAGGCGGACGCGTGTTTCGCGGATGAGGTGGCAGTGCTCCAGGCAAACGGGGTTGTAGTCGTCGTGGAGTTTTTCGATGGCGACGGTCTGCGAAGGGGTGAGGTGGAACTCGGTTTTCATCCATGCCAGCTCGTCGGCGTCGGAACCGGTGTGTGAACAAGCCAGCCAGCGGGTGAGGCCGTAGGCGAGGGCGGCGACGACGAGCGCCAGCAGGGCGAGGCGGACGAACGGTTTCACGAATGCGGGTGCGTGGCGGTCGCGTCGGTGGTCATCTGGAGCGGATCAATCGAGCGGACGTAGGCGGCGGCCATGCGGTCGGTGGATTGGCCGTGGTTGAGGGTGAGAGCGGCGCCGGTGCCGGCGAGGCCGGCGAGGAGCACGGCAAAGCTGGCGGCGAGCGGAAGGCGGCCGGGAAAGTGCAGGAGTTGGGCGAAGAAGGACGGGGCGGGGGCTTGGTCGGAGGTGTCGCGGTCGATACGGGACCAGATGGTCTTGGCGAAGTCGGGGGCGGGGGCGGGGTCGTGTTTCCAGGTTTTCAGGACGCTGGAGAGTTGGGAATCATGGTCGTGCATGACAGTGATACGTAGGCGATGTCGGAATCCCTTGGCGAATTTTTCGTCTCACACTATCAATGCGTGAAGTGGTTGGGTAAAGTAAAGTCGCCCACTGGCTGTCTGAACAATGGGCTTGCCGCTCTTTTTTTCTGGATCGATCCGATCCAAGTGTGCCCAAAGCCACACCACGTCGCTCTTCGACCAAGAAGAAAGCCTCTCCCAAGCGAACCCCCGCCTCACCTGGCAAATCTTCGCCCGTCCGCTCGAAACCGAAAACCGCCACCCGTTCTAAGACACGAGGCAAGCGTGTGGCCTTCCTCGTCGAGGAACCTCAGGCTCCCTATCGCACGCTCAGCCCCGGCCAGCTCGCCATGCCGTTTGCGGCGACCGTCCCTCCCGGCGAAGCCAAACCTTTTCTCAAGTGGGTAGGCGGCAAAACCAGCCTCCTTTCCCAACTCACCGCCCATTTTCCCGCGACCATCGACCGCTACTTCGAGCCTTTTCTCGGCGGCGGGGCAGTGTTCTTCCACTTAAAACACCGGTTTCCCCGGATGCGCGCCTTTCTGCGCGACAGCAACCGCGAGCTGATCAACGCCTACCGCGCCGTCCGCGACCGCCCCGAGGAGCTGATGAGCCTGCTCGACGAGCATTCCGATAGCTTCCGCATCATCGGCGATCCGTATTATTACGTCATTCGCTCGCAGCACGACCTGACCGACGACCTTGCCCGCGCCGCCCGCACGATCTTCCTCAACAAGACTTGTTTCAACGGCCTGTGGCGCGTCAACGCCCGCAACGAGTTCAACACCCCCGTGGGCTCCAACAAGAACCCCGGCCTTTACGACCGCGCCAACATCCTCGCCGTCTCCGCCGCCCTGCAAGACGCGCAGCTCGAGGTGCAGGACTTCCGCGCCGTCGCCGCCGAGGTGCGCCGGGGCGATTTTATCTACTTCGACCCGCCCTACCTGCCGATTTCGGCCTTCTCTGATTTCCAACGCTACACCGCCGGCCAGTTCCGCGAAGCCGACCAAGTGGAACTCGCCCAAGTCGTGCGCGAACTCGACACCAAGGGCGCCCATATCGCCCTGTCCAACTCCGAGCATCCCCGTATTCGCGAGCTTTACAGCGGTTTCACCGTCTATGTCGTTTCCGCGCCTCGGTTTATTAACTGCCTGACGTGTAGAATAAAATAGTTCTTCGTTTCGTGTATGAACCAACGCGAAGCAGTCGTCGAAGCGATGAAAGCCAACGGCGGCTATGCGACTCTCGGGCATCTCTACAAAACTGTGATGAGCATCCCGGATGTCGTTTGGAAAACGAAGACTCCGTTCAAGTCGATCAACCGCATCGTCCAAGACCCTCAATATTTCTTCAAAATCCGGCCCGGTCTGTGGGCTTTGCTGGAAGCCAAAGATAAGCTGCCCGATGACCTGCGTTCAAAACCTAAGCCGGAGAGCGACCATAGTTATTATCAAGGATTACTTGTGGAGTTAGGAAACCTGAGAAATCAAAAGACCTTTGTGCCGAAGCAGGACCGTAGTCGCACATTTCTCGGTAAACCGCTTGGCGAGATGGTCACGCTGGATGACATTTATCCCTTCACTTACGACGATGTGGTAAAACGGGCATCTTCCGTGGACGTGATTTGGTTCAACGAACGCAAGATGCCGACTGAGTTTATCGAGGTGGAAAACACTACGGACATGCATGGAGCCTTTCTGAAATTTGTCATGCTTGCTGGCTTCTACTCGACCTTCCGTATCGTTTCGCCTGCACCGCGAAAAGCGGAATTTACCGCAAAGATTGCCCACCCCTCGTTCGCCACCATTAGCAGCAGAACTCGTTTCACGACTTACGACCTGGTTTCGGAGATGCACTCCAAGGAAAGTGAAATCACTGCAGCTAAGCAGGCATGGTTAGCTTCGTGACACATATGGGGGCATCTCACGGTATTTACGATGACGTTGAGGGCGCGCCATTCAAAGTCGGTGCCTTAGTCAAGGTCGTGTCCCTCTCAGACGAGACGGCAGATGATGATTTGTTGGGCTGCCAAGGTTCGGTTGTTTACTTCGAGTATTCGTGCGGCTGTGGCCAGACCTTGCCTACTGACCCGATGATTGGCGTTCGATTTGGCGATAGAACGGCGGAGTTTTGGAAAGAGGAGTTGGCCAAAGTGAGTTGACTGAATTTGCCGTCAAAGCCGGCGCCGGTTCCAACCTTATCATCGAAAATCTACCGACTGCATCGCCGATTCTGCGCATCAAGTCAGACGAGGAACCGCTTTCTCCGAACCGTTTTGAATTAGACGAATACGAAGCGCAGGCTCGTCGTGTCAGGGCGGCTCGCGAGGCGGTTGCGTTTTACGTCAACTATGCCGCTCAGGAAAGAGCGACTGCCAGCCACGAGTCTTTGGTCAATCTCATGGCGCAGCGGTTGCGGACTCATGGGGCGGTGCCCAAGGCCAACCGCTACGTCGATCTCTCGGCGCGATACGCTGGTGTTGATTATCTTTTTGAGATGAAATCCACCACGGAGGATAATTCCCACTCTCAAATCCGTCGCGGGATTTCGCAGCTCTACGAATATCGTTATATCCAGAACATCCCCGCCGCCAAACTCGTGTTGGTCATCGAGAATCCGCTTCCGCGCAAGGTCGGCTGGCTCGAAAACTATCTCGTGCAAGATCGCGATGTGCTGCTGGTGTGGGACGGAAACGGCAGCTTTACCTGTCCGGAGTCTGTAAGCACCGCATTACCCTTTTTGAATTAGGCAGGAGGTATCGCCCTTTTCAGCGGTGGAGCTCGGGGAAGAAGAGCGGGGCGCTGAGGGCGAGGCCGTCGGCGACACTGGTGAACTCGTTGCCGTCGCGGATTTTGTCCTGACCGAAGCGGGTGATGAATTCTTGGCGGAGGCTGCGGATGAGGGACGTGCCGCCGGTGAGGAAAACGGTCTCGATGCTCGCGGGAGGGATCTTGGAATCGGCGAGGAAGGTGTCGAGGTAGCCGGTGATCGAGGCGGTGAGATCGGCGGAGTTTTTATCGAACTCTGCTAGGGTGAGCGAGAGGTCGATGGGGATGCGCGGGTGGTTGAAGACGATGGGCGCGACGGCGCGGGTGGTGAGGGCGATCTTGGCGGACTCGATGACTTGGAAGAGGGCGAAGCCTTGGTTTTCCTTGATGAGGGCTTGGAAGCGTTCGAAGGCGGGCGGGTCGTTGGAGAGGCCGACGAGGCGCCAGAGGAGGTCCATTTTTTTGGCGTTTCTCAGGAAGACGATCTGGTCCCACTGACAGATGGTGCGGTAGAGGGAATCGGGCACGTCGATCTGTTTGCCCCAGCTGTCGTAGGTGGCGCCGCGACCGAAGCGCGGGGTGACTTTGTGCCACATGGTGGCGGCGTCGTATTTGTTGCCGGCGACGGGGAGGCCGCCGGTGGCGAGGATGTCGCGCATGCGATCAGTGAGGCCCTGGCGGGCGGGGTCGAGTTGCACGACGGTGAAGTCGGAGGTGCCGCCGCCGAAGTCGCCGACGAGGACGCGCTCGGGTTTCGCGATGCGAGACTCGTAGGCGAAGGCAGCGGCGATGGGTTCGTATTGGAAATGGATCTCGGTGAAGCCGGAGAGCTGGGCGGCGCGATGGAGGCGTTGTTCGGCGAGCTGGTCTTCGGCGGGGTCGGTCGAGAAGACGGCGGGGCGACCGAGGACGACGCGTTTCACGTCCTGCTTGGTGACGGCGTCGGCCCTGGACTTCAGGTTGCGGAGGAAGAGCGCGATGAGGTCTTCGATGAGGTAGGTCTGGTTGTTGATGACCGTCTCGGTGAAGGTGCTGAAGGGTAGAATGGTTTTGATCGCTTGGAAGAAACGTCCGCGCATCTCGTCCTCGACGTAGCGGAGTTTGGCGGCGTTGCCGATGACGGGGGCGATGCGCTTGGTCGTGTAGGGAAAATAGAGGAAGGAAGCGTCCACGCCGGCGATGCGCGGGTCGCGGACGAGGGTGCGTGTGGTGGCGTTCCAGATGGTGACGGCGGAATTGCTGGTGCCGAAATCGATGCCGTAGATGAACGTGTCCATGGGTGCGCGGGAGCGAGGGACGGGGAGAAGGAGGCGGATGCGCGGAGAAGACGAGCCAGAAGGTAGGGACGGACCGCTGGGCCGTCCGATTGGACGTGTGTATGCTGAAAGACTTCACGGCGGGCCCAGCGGTCCCGCCCTTCCTAAGACCCATACTCAGAGGTCGTAGTGGCAGGAGACGGGGTGCGGGGGGGCTCCGGGGGCGGCGGTTTCGCGGAGGACGGGGACCTCGGTCTTGCAGCGGGCGGTGGCGTGCGGGCAGCGCGGGTGGAAGGGGCACCCGCTCGGCTTGTCCACCGGGTTCGGCACGTCGCCGGTGAGCACGATCCGCTCCCGCTGGGGCGGGGTGGTGCCGTCGTCGATCTCCGGGGCGGCCGACAGCAGCGCCTCGGTGTACGGGTGGGCCGGGGCGTCGTAGAGCGGGTCGGCGTCGGCCACCTCCACCACCTCGCCCAGGTACATCACGGCGATGCGGTCGCTGACGTGCCGGACCACCCCGAGGTCGTGGGCGATGAAGACGTAGGTCAGCCCCAGGTCGTCCTGCAGGTCGGAGAACAGGTTGAGCACCTGGGCCTGGATGGAGACGTCCAGGGCGCTCACCGGCTCGTCGGCCACGATGAGCGCCGGCGCCGCGGCCAGGGCCCTGGCGATGCCCACCCGCTGGC
>JANXRL010000198.1 GCA_025352985.1 Verrucomicrobiota bacterium | reverse complement strand
TCAATGATGTGGCGGGGGGTGCGGAACTGGCCGTTTTCGCCTTGGGCGCCGGAGCTTTGGAGGAGGAACTCGAAGGCGTTGCCCAGCTCTTCGCTGTGGGTGTAGGCGAAGCCGTTGATCTCGTTGAGGAAGAGGGTGAGGATGCGGCCGTCGCGGAACTTGAGGAAGGCGTTGCGGAAGATGTCGCGGAAGAGGGCGGGGAGGTGCGCGCCGGTCTTGGCATTGCCGATGGCTTCGAGTCCGCCGGAGAAGAGGGCGACGCGTTCGTCGGCGGAGACGGTCTGGGGGAGGAGGGCGCGCCAGCGGTAGGGGGCGAGGGGGCCGGTGAAGAAGGAGCGTTTGCCGCCGAGGGACACGGATTCCTCGTCGAGGTCGTCCATGAACTTGTAGATGAGGGCGAGGGTGATGAGTTCGACCTGTTGCGCGGGCTGGGGGAGCTTGCCGACGAGGAGGTCGCGGCAGGATTGGAGGCGGCGCTTGGTTTCGGAGGTCAGCATGAGGGCGTCCGATGAGTTACGGGAAGGGGAGGATGGGGGGCAAGGGCGGAGGAGGGGGATTCCGGAACCACTCGCTCACGCTCGCGGCTACGGGGCGGAGGATCGGAGAGGCGCGTTAGGGATAACGCGCCCAGCCTCGGAATCGCGAGCAAGCTCGCTCCCGCGTCGTGCATCGCCTGCAAGCAGGCTCCTACGGGCGGGCTTTGCGGCGGGACGGGGGCGGGGATTCCCAGGCGGCGATGGTGGCCTGGAGGTAGGCGTGCTGGCGCTGGAGGGCGACGAGGTCTTCGTGGAGCTCGGACTCCAGGCGGCGGTGGAGTTGGGGGCGTTTTTTATCGGATAACGTGAAGCGCCAGGCGGGGGATTGGCGGTAGGTGCGGAGCTTGCGCTCGGTGTCGCGGCGGGCGGCGTGGAGCTCGGCGATGGCACGTTGCAGCCGGCTGAGGGAGGAGTCGGGGCTGAGGGTGTTGTTGGTCGTTTCCCAATCGATTTCGAGGCGGGCCAGCCAGTCGGCGTCGCGAGCGGCCCAGGCTTGCTGGACTTCGTGCCAGAGGCGTTCGCGGGCGGGGGTCCACTCGCCGCCGCGATCGGGATGGAGGTGCTGCACGAGGCGGCGGTAGAGGTCGCGGGCGTCGGCGGTGGCGGCCGGAGAGGTTTCCGCCGGGGGGAAGCTTTGGGCGGAGGAATCGGGGTCGTCGCCGAAGAGGCTTTGGAAGAGGTCGTCGGTGTCGGTTTTAAAATCGTCGGGCGGCGGCTCGGGTTCGGGCGGGTGGGCGCGTTCGTAAGCTTCGGGATCGGCGAGGTATTCCTGGTGCTCTTTCCAGAGTTTTTTGAGGGGGCGGCCGGTCAGGGCGGCCATGTATTTGACGGTCTCGATCTCGCGCGAGAGGGCGAGGACTCGCGCGTGGAGGTCACGGAGGTTGGTGACTAGCTGGGGAAATGAGCCGTGGAGCCAGCGTTCGTAGGCGGTGGTGTCGGTTTGCTCGTGGCGGCGGAGGTCGGCGGAGGCTTTGTCGAGGCGTTTGCGGGCGGCGTGGAATTCGGACCAGGCGGCGTGGCGGAGCGGGCGGGCGTCAATGAGGACGAGGGCGCGGCTGCGGGCGGGTGATGACGGAACGGGACCGATGGGAGCCATAGGACGCATGGGGCCTATTACTGAGAGGCGGCGAGTTTTTCGCGGAGGTGGGTCGTGCGGGTCTTGGCGTCGCTGGCGCGGACGGCCATGGCGTAGGCGGCGGGCTCGCCGACGATGAAGACTTTTTTCTTTCCGCGGGTGATCGCGGTATAGAGCAGGTTGCGCTGGAGCATCATAAAATGCGCCTTGAGCAGCGGGACAATGACGACGGGGTATTCGCTGCCCTGGCTTTTGTGGATGCTGATGGCGTAGGCGGGGGCGAGGTCGCCGAATTCGCCTCGGTCGAAGGTGTGTTCGGCGCCGTCGAACTTGGCGGTGAGCGTGCCTGTCTCGGTGTCCACGGAGGCGATCACGCCAATGTCGCCGTTGAAGAGGGCCTTGTCGTAGTTGTTGCGGAGCTGGATGACCTTGTCGCCGGGGCGGTATTCGCCGTGGGGGCCGCGCAGGCCTTTGGCGTGCGGGTTGAGGGCGGCTTGGAGCTGGACGTTGAGGTTGCCTACGCCGGCGGTGCCTTTGTGCATGGGAGCGAGGATTTGCACGTCGTTGATCGGGTTGAACCAGTGGTAATGCTGGGGGACGAACTCGGTGCAGAGCTGGATGACTTTGCGCACGGTGTCCTCGGCGGATTCGGCGACGATGAAGGTGAGGTCGGACCAGGCTTGGGCGGCGGAGACTTCGTTGACGGAAGGCGGGAGGACGGGTTCGCCGGCGTTGATGGCGTGGGCGGTGACGACGATCTGGCTCTGGCCTTTCTGGCGGTAGATGACGTTGAGGCGGGTGACGGGGATTTGGTGCGCGGCGATGAGATCCTTGAGGACGTTGCCGGCGCCGACGGAGGGGAGTTGGTCGATGTCGCCGACGAGAAGGAGGTGGGCGCGCGAGGGGATGGCCTGCATGACGGCGGCGGCGAGGCGGGTGTCGAGCATCGAGGCTTCGTCCACGATGAGGAAATCGGTGGCGAGGGGCTGGTGTTCGTTGGCGACGAAGCCGCCTTTGGAGGGGTCGTATTTGAGGAGGCGGTGGATGGTGGAGGCGAAGCCGCCGGTGGTCTCGGCGAGGCGCTGGGCGGCGCGGCCGGTGGGGGCGGCGAGGTGGACACGGACTTTCTTGGCCTTCAGAATTTCGACGAGGGCGCGGAGGATGGTCGTCTTCCCAGTGCCGGGGCCGCCGGTGAGGATGGAGACTTTGGAGAGGAGGGCGTTTTTGAGGCCGGCGCGCTGTTGATCGGCAAATTCGAAGCCGGCTTTTTGCTCGGCCCACTGGACGGCGGCGTCGGCTTTGATGGGCGGGAGGCCGCTGCCGACTTTCGTGAGGCGGGCGATGGTGGCGGCGATTTTTTGTTCGGCGCGGTCGTTGGTCGGTAATTGGACGAGGCCCGAGCCGGGGAGCGGGTTTTCCACGCCGGCGGGGGCGTGGCGGACGAGGGCGCGGGATTCGACGAGGGCGTTGATGCGGGCTTCGACGAACTTGGCCTCGGTTTCGAGAAGCGGGGCGGCGTAGTCGATGAGATCCACTTCGCGCATGGCGGTGTGGCCTTCTTCCTGGAGCGTTTCCATGGAGTAGAGGAGACCGGCGTCGAGGCGGGGCGGGGCGTCGTTGGCGTAGCCGAGGTTGATGGCGATGCGGTCGGCGGTTTTGAAGCCGATGCCGTCGATCTCGCGGGCGACGCGGTAGGGTTCGGTGGTGAGGATGCGTTTGGCCTCGCCGCCGTATTGGTTGATCACCTTCACGCACTGGCCGGTGGTGACGCCGTAGGTCTGGAGGAAGATGTAGAGTTCGCGGAAGGCGCGCTGGTCGTCCCAGGCTTTCTTGATGGCGGTGGCGCGTTTTTTACCGATGCCGGGGACGTCGCGGAGTTTGCCGGATTCTTCGCTGAGGGTGCGGAAGGTGTCGGTGCCGAAGGCGTCCACGATCTTGTTGGCGTAAACTTTGCCGATGCCTTCGACGAGGCCGCTACCGAGGTATTTGCGGATGCCGTAAACGCTGGACGGAAGCTCGGAGCGGAAGCTGGCGATCTTGAACTGGTCACCGTGCTGGGCGTGCTTCGTCCAGGTGCCGCGGAGGTGGAGGGTTTCGCCGCATTGGACGCCGGGGAGGGCGCCGACGATGCTCACGCGGGTGTCGGTGTCGTCGGCGCGAAACTCCGCGATGGTGTAATGATTCTCTTCGTTGAAGAAGATGATGCGTTCGAGAACGCCGGTCAGGGTGTCGGAGTTGGTGGAGGAGACGGCCACGGTGCGGGGACGATGAAGCCGCTTCGGGTGAAAAATCAAACGTGCGCGGCGGCGGGCGCGAATTCGGCGGTGCCGAGGGCGAGGAGGCTGTCGTAGATGGCGTCGGCCCCGGCCGAGCGGAGTTCGTCGGCGGTGTGGGTGCCGGTGGTGACGGCGAAGCATGGGAAGCCGGCGGCGTGGGCGGCCTGCACGTCCCACGGCGAATCGCCGACGAGGCAGGTGGTGGCAGCGACGGCCTTGAGGGCCGCGAGGGCGTGGGCGGCGAACTCGGGCCGGGGTTTCAGCCACGCGGTGTCGGTCGCGCCGAGGATGAGGTCGAGGTAGGGCGAGAGCCCGAGGTGCTCGCAGACGGCGCGGGCGGAGGGGCCGTGTTTGTTGGTGAAGACGCCGCAGACGACGCCGCGGGCGTGGAGGTCTTGCAACAGCTCGTGCGCGCCGGGCATGGGGTCGGCGCCACCGAGCATCGTGGTTTCCCAGAAGGCGCGGTAGATGCGCAGGCATTCGGGTATTTTTTCCTCGGGGACGAAGTTGCGCATGGCGTTTTCCAGGCCGCCGCCGATGGCGTTTTTGACCTGTTCGCGGGTGGGCGCGGGCAGGCCGACTTGCGGCAGGGCGTGCGCGTAGCTGCGATGGATGGCGGGCAGGTGGTCGATCAAGGTGCCGTCGAGATCGAAGAGAACGGTGCGGAAACGCATGGCGGGAAGTTGGCGGCGAGAAGACGCGCGAACGACACAAAATTTGCGTTCCTTCCTGCGGCGGGGGCGTTAAGCCTTCCTGCAATGCCCGAGCCAACCGTCACCACTCCCGAAACCCGCGTGCTCCTGCACTCGAAGGACGAGGAGCTGCTGGTCGAGTTGCAGGGCGACTGGCGCATCACGGAGACGCGGCCCTCGTGGGTGGCGTTGCTCGCCGGGAGTGCGCCGAAGCGCGTGAAGTTCGTCTGGGGCGCGCTCGGGGAATGGGACAGCGCGCTGCTGCTGTTTGTCTTCGAGGTGCGGCAGTGGTGCCGGGTAAAGGGGGTTTACTGCGACCTCTCGTGCATGCCGGAAGCCATGCAAAAACTGCTGGGCCAGCTCGTCGTGGTGAACGAGACGCGGATGACCGTGGACCGTTCGAAAGACTTTGTGACGGTGGTGGGACTGGCGGCGCAGGACGTGTGGGCGAAGACTCAGGAGATCGCGACCTTCGTGGGCGAATGCGTCATCAGCGCGGGTAACCTGCTGAAACTCCCGCGCAAATTCCGCTGGCGCGACTGTCTGGAGGAGATGCAGCGTTGCGGCGCGATGGCGCTGCCCATTGTGAGCCTCATCAGCCTGCTCACGGGCCTCATCATGGCCTACCAGTCGGCGATTCTCATGCGGCAGTTTGGCGCTGACATTTATGTGGCCGATGCGGTCGGGCTGGTGATGGTGCGCGAGATGGGGGCGATGATGACGGCGATCATTCTCGCGGGGCGCACGGGCGCGGCGTTTGCGGCGACGCTGGGCAACATGAAGGCGGGCGAGGAGATCGACGCGCTCACGACGCTCGGCATCCGACCGGTGGATTTTCTCGTGATGCCGCGCATCCTCGCGCTGGCCGTGATGATGCCGCTGCTCGCGCTCTATGCGAACGGCCTCGGCATCCTCGGCGGCATGGCGGTGTCGCTCGGCGTGCTCCACATACCGCCGGCCGCCTACTGGATCGAGACGCAGACGGCCATCGACCTGTCGGACGTGGCGACGGGGTTGATCAAGGCCTCCGCCTTCGGCGTGCTGGTGGGGCTGGCGGGCTGCCACAGCGGACTTCGCGCCGAGCGCAGCGCGGCGGGAGTGGGCAACGCGGCCACCTCGGCGGTCGTGATGGGCCTGCTGCTCATCATCGTGTTCGACGCGTTGTTCGCCGTCATCTTCAGCATCTTTGGACTTTGATCCCGCGCGCATGATCACCGACCTAAATATTCCCGCCCTCGACGTCGCCGGCCTGGAGTGCGGCTACGACGACAAGGTGCTGCTGCGGGATCTCAACTTCCAGGTGAAGCGCGGGGAGATTTTCTTTATCATCGGGGCTTCTGGCTGCGGCAAAAGCACGCTGCTCCGCCACCTCATCGGCCTGCGCGCGCCCACGGCCGGGACCGTGAAGTTTTACGGCGAATGCTTCAACGGCGCCCCTGCCGACCGCCAGCGCGAGATGCTTAAGCGCATCGGCGTGCTTTACCAGGGGGGGGCGTTGTGGAGTTCGCTCAGCCTGCTCGAAAACGTCATGCTGCCACTGGAGGAATATACGCCGCTCGACGCGGCCGAGCGGGCGGAGCTCGCCTGCATGAAGCTGGCGCAGGTCGGGCTGGCCGGCTACGACAGCTACTTCCCTGCGGAGATCAGCGGCGGCATGAAAAAACGCGCCGGCCTAGCCCGGGCGCTCGCGCTCGACCCCAGCATCGTGTTTTTCGACGAGCCCTCGGCTGGCCTCGATCCGCTGACTTCGCGCAAGCTCGACGAGTTGATCGTCAACCTCCGCGACCTGCTGGGTATGACCTGCGTGGTCGTCTCGCACGAACTGGCGTCGATCTTCTCGATCGCCGATCGCGTCGTCATGCTCGACAAGCAGACCCAGGGAATCATCGCCGAAGGCGATCCTCGCGTGCTCGTCAAGGCAGGCGCCGACGTGCGCGTGCGCGAGTTCCTTGGCCGCGGCGACGATGCCAAGGTCGCCGCCATCCAAAACCAGCCTTCCCCTTGAACCCGCTCCCGCTTAAACCCGTCATTCCGTGAAGACCAAAGTCAGTCCCGCCGTCGTCGGTTTGTTTGTCCTAGGTGCGTTTGTGCTCGGGCTCATCGCGCTGTTCTCGTTCGGCGGCGTAAACTTTTTCTCCAAGCCGGAGCGGTTCATCGTCTATTTCGACGAGTCGATCCATGGTCTCGACCTCGGCTCGCCGGTGAAACTGCGCGGCGTAAGGGTCGGCCGGGTGGTGGACTTCAACCTGCGCTACGTGCCGGGCCAGAACAAGTCGGTCGTGGCGGTGGTGTGCGAGCTCAGCCGCAACGTCATCACCGATACGCGGGGCCGCCCCCTGGACGTGTCCGACCGCGAGCAGCTCCAGGCCCTCGTCGATCACGGCTTGCGGGCGCAGCTCGGCGTCATCGGCCTCGCCACCGGCCTGCTGTTTGTGGAACTCGATTTCCTCGACCCGCACGCCTACCCGCTGACGATTACGGCCGGCTTGGAGTCGAAATACATCGAGATGCCCGCCGTGCCCTCGGCCATCTCGCAGTTCCAATCCAACCTCACCGGCATCCTGGAAAACGTGAAGCGCGTCGATTTCGCCGCCCTCGCCGCCCAAGTGCAGGGACTTATCGCGGACGCCCGCAAGAAACTCGACGCCATGGACACGACCGCGCTCGTCGCCCAGTGGACGAAGGCCGGCGAATCCGTCCACCAGCTCGCCGCCTCCGCCGAGCTGAAGGACACCTTTGCCAACATGAACGCGGCCTCGGTGAAACTGAACGGCATCCTTGCGAAGTTTGACCGCGAAGGCCCCTCGCCCGCGCAACTGGCCGGCACGCTCAAGGACGCGCGCGAGGCCATTTCATCCTTCAACGGCACGGTCGCCACGCTACACAATTTTATCAGCGCGCAGCAGACTCTCGGCGACGACGCCTCGCAGGCGTTCGTCCGTCTTGGCGAGGCGGCCGCCGCCGTGCGTGCGCTGGCCGACTACCTCGAACGCAATCCCAACGCCCTCATCACCGGCCGCAAGCAACCCTCCACGGAATCCGCGAAATGAAACCTTCTCCTTTCAAAAAACCGCGAGTCCTCGGCGCGCTGCTTTTCGTCGGCCTCGGGCTGCTCGGCC